>CAMWOK010000019.1 GCA_947175845.1 uncultured Lachnospiraceae bacterium
GTCGTATATCTGGACAATGAAAATTTCCCTAAAGTTGAGATCGCGCTGTACCGGTATGACGGGGATGAATGTGTTGCAGTCGTGGACGGGGAAGTGGTGTCATTTGTGCAGCGTTCTGCAGTGGTGGATTTAATCGAAGCGGTTTACGGGATTGTGCTGAATGAATGAAGCTTTCAATGTACAAAAGTGCGCATCATAATATTTATCAAAAAGCATGGCGTACAGCGGTGAAAATGATGCAAAAATGATGCATGTTTGTTTTATGCTGGTATAAGGTGGGGGAATTGTGTAAAGAACTGCGGAGAAAAAACTGCGCAGTTTCTAAATCATTCTCCGCACAGGGATGTGAGATACAGATGATGGATAGAATAGATGGAAAACAGTCTGGCAGAAAACAGAGGTGCAGATGGAGCAGAATCATAAGAATATAGATGCCGCGAAAGAAAAAGCAACGCAGAGAAAAAGAAAGAAAAAGAAATGGCTGCCGATCGTGGGGCTTTTTGTCCTTGCAGCGGCGGCGCTCTTTGGCATTGGTGCGCTTGTGCTGCGCAAGGTCATCAAGATTAACCCGATCTTTGCGGATGGCTACGAGGTGCGCGGTGTGGATGTGTCCCACTACCAGGGGACGATAGACTGGGAGGTTTTGTCGCGGCAGAATCTGGATTTTGCGTTCATCAAGGCGACGGAGGGCAGCACGCATGTAGATGACCGTTTCCAGGACAACTGGCAGGCGGCGGGACAGACACATCTGTATCTGGGCGCGTACCACTTTTTCAGCTTTGACAGCGAGGGGGACCGGCAGGCAGCCTCCTTTATAGAGACGGTCGGAAATCTCGACGGGAAGCTGGCCCCGGTGATCGATGTGGAGTTCTACGGGACGAAGTGGAGCAATCCGCCGGATCGGGCGGATGTGGTGGAAAATCTGCGCGCCATGCTGGATGTGCTGGAGCAGCAGTATCAGATGAAACCGATTATCTATACGACGTACACCGTTTACAACAGCTATATCAAGGGGGAGTTTGAGGAGTATCCGCTGTGGGTGCGGAGCGTCTACTGCCCGCCGACCGTTTTCTTTGGGAATAAATGGAGTTTCTGGCAGTATATGGACACCGCGATGCTCGACGGGTACGCCGGGGACCAGAAGTATATTGATATGAATGTGTTCCGGGGGACGCGGGAGGAGCTGGAAGCGTTGATGATTCAACCACTGGTTGATGCCGATTCAACGAACACTTGCTATGAAAAGACAACAGAATAGGATATACTCCAATCAGCTGGTGCCGCACAGGATACAGAGGCATCAGCTGATTCATTTTTGTGCACAACAGCCGCGCAAAGGGCAGTTGGTGCACTGATAAAGGAGGAAACCAGACATGTTTTTACATGCAGACAAAGCACATACAGACAAATGCTGTGATATCCGAAAGGAAATTCTGTTCCAGGCAGTGGCCGGTATCATTGAAAACAGTTGTTCTATACTGTTTATGCTCGTGCTGGCAGACCTGACCGACTTCATCCTGCAGGGGGATGCGGAGCACTTTTGGCAAGGTGCATGGTTGGCAGCAGTTCTCATGATTTTTCAGGCGGCAATGTCCTGCCTTGAATACCAGTTTGCATATCGGTGCGAGGCAGCGTGCGGAAAGTGGCTCAGGAGCAGGGTCTATCAGGGGCTGTTGTACGGCAGGAGGGAGGAAATTGACCGGCCTGGTGTGCTCAACACCTACAATACCTCGATCGGAGCGCTGCAAACCTATTGTTCGTCCATCGCAGATTACTTTGTTTTGTGTGCCACAATCGTTGCAGCATCCGCGGCCATGCTGCGGATCAACACAACTCTGCTGTTTGGTTCCGTGCTGCTGATTCCGTTTGCGGGGTATCTGGGCAGACGGGTCAACAATGTCCTACAGAGAAAAGAGGAGGTCATTGTTCGCAGCAGGGAGAACATCAACTACAATACCAAACAGATTCTGGACGGATTTTACAGCATCAAGGCATATGGGATGGAGGACAGGTTTACTGCCATCCTCACAAGGGACACAGAGAAGCTCGCGAAGCTGGAGAAGGAGATGGACAGGGTTGAATCAATACAGGGAAGGCTGTCCATCGCCCTGCAGTATCTGCCGAAGCTGGCGATGCTGCTCCTTGGAGGCTGGATGTGTCTGTGCGGCAGACTCACGGTGGGACAGCTCCTTGCGGCAAACACTGTAATCTGGTATATCGTCAGCCCTGCGCAGTCCCTGCTGGAGCTGTTGAAAAACAGGAGGCTGCTGCAGCCAAAGCAGCAAAAAGTGCGCGCGCAGATGATGCAGGCAGATGCAAAAGACTCTGTGATGACAGGGAATATAAGTTCGAAATCTGTGCGGACAAACACAGCTGCAGACAAGCCAGTCATCACTTTTCAGAATGTCAGTTTTTCCTATGACGGACAGCGCAGGGTACTCGACGATGTGAGTCTCGATATCAGAAAAGGAGAACATGTCCTGCTCGCCGGAAGGAGCGGGGAGGGGAAGAGCACGCTTGTTAAGCTGCTCTGCGGACAGTGCACTCCGGACAGCGGGCGCGCGCAGACGGACGGGAAGCTCGTGTTTATTCCACAGGAACCATACCTGTTCAGCGGCACCCTGCGGGAAAATATCTGTGTGGGAAGCGCAGTCGGAGAGTCCAGGCTTCGCCAGATTGTCGACGCGGCGGGCTTAGAGGCGTTTGTCAACGCGCAAAAGTACGGTCTGGATACCCGGATTGGGGAGGAGGGCACCTCTGTTTCCGGCGGACAGCGCAGGCGGATTGCGCTCGCGCGCGCAATGGCGCAGGACGCGGCGGTCTATGTGCTGGATGAGCCGTTTTCCGAGCTGGACAGTGAAACGTCCGCCAGCGTGCAGGATCGGATGTCGCGGGTTCTTTCGGACAGGACCGTTGTGATGATTTCGCACCAGGACATCACAGACTGGCATCATGCATACACAACATACCACATCGGGGGAGGGAAACTTTGTTATGAATAATAATCTGCGCATAGGACTTTCTTATCTTGGAAAAAACAAACTGCGGTACGCAGCGGCAGTGGTTCTGAGCAGTGCGATCAAGTCGTTCTGCTACAATATTGTCCTCGCCATCGTGATGAAGAATGTGATCGATGCCGTTTCGTTTCAGGAGAAGGCACTGTTTGTGCGCGGCCTTGTTCTGGCGGGGGGATCCTTTCTCGTGGCGTTTGCCGCGGAACCCATTGTCGCGCGGGTCAGGAAAGCAGTGGTGCGCGAGCTGACGGCAGCCCTTAGGATACAGCTTGCAGAACAGGTCGTGGGACTATCCGCAGCGCAGTATGAATCGCTGCATGCCGGGGAGGTTCTCACGACCATCGTGCAGGATGTGCAGAAGCTGGAGGAGCTGTATCTTGTCTGCATTCCAAACCTGTGCTTTGCTGTTCTCCACGGTGTGGCTGCAATGTTCATTATGGTGTACTATAGTCCGTTATTGTGTGTCGTCGCGATTCTGCTGGGGCTGGTGCAGACAGCGGTGGGCAGAATTGCGGGCAGAAAAATTCAGCACCTGGCTGGTGAGCGGCAGCGCGCGGCTGGCAGTGTGCTGCAGCAGGTGATGGAGACGATCGACGGGCGGGAGGACATTGACGGCTGCGGTGCGCAGTCTTATTTTAGCGGGCGGTTTGCGCGCAGGCTGGCGTGTCTTGCCAAGAAGGAGTGGCGGGTGCGCATGGCGTCGGGTACGGTTTCTGTCATGGACAATCTGCTCTTTTTGTGCGGCCGCCTGATGATTATGAGCGTCGGGCTTGTGTGCGTGCAGCACGGATTCCTGTCAGTCGGAGTTATTGCGGCAGTATTGAACCTGCAGGGAAATGCGGCATATCTGTTTCAGAATTACACCTCCTTCTCAGTCGGACTCGCCAACTGTATTCCGTCCATAGAGCGGATTGTCAGCCTTCTGCAGCTGCCGGGTGACAGTGTGGGTGAACAGACCCGGTTCAATGTACCCGCACCAGAGTCGATCGTGCTCGATCACATCGCATTTGCCTATCCGGGCGACCAGACCGTGCTCGCGGATGTCAGTATGAAGTTTGAGAAAGGAAAGTTTTACTGTATTGTGGGGGAGAGCGGCAGCGGCAAGTCCACCTTGCAGAAGCTGCTGTTAAAGTTTTATGAGCCACAGAGCGGAATGTATGGAATTGGCGGCTGTCCAAGCACTGCGCTTCCGTGCGGGGAGGTGCGGTCGCAGTTTGCCTATGTGGGACAGAACAGCAATCTGTTTGCGATGTCTGTCGGTGAGAATCTCCGGCTTGTAAAGGAGGATGCCAGCGAGCAGGAGCTTGAACGGGCGTGCAGGGATGCGGCGGCGTATGACTTTATCGCGGAGCAGGGCGGATATGACTACGAGATAGACAGCAGTCTTGACAACCTTTCCGGCGGACAGAAGCAGCGGCTTGAGCTGGCGCGGATGTTTCTGAGCGATCGTCCCGTCTGGCTGATTGACGAGGGGACAGCGCATTTGGATCCGGACACCGAGAGGCGGGTGATGGAGCGCATCCTGGCACACAAGCAGGACAAAATTATCATCATGGTCACACACCATGCGCATTTACTTCCTTACGCGGATGTTGTGTATCGTTTGGGGGCTTGATAATTTTTCAGAAATATATTATAGTTATGAAGGTAACAATGTATAA
This sequence comes from uncultured Lachnospiraceae bacterium, assembly GCA_947175845.1. Lineage (GTDB taxonomy): Bacteria > Bacillota > Clostridia > Lachnospirales > Lachnospiraceae > COE1. The sequence continues at coordinate 4,676 of CAMWOK010000019.1, forward strand.
ACTGCAATGATTCAGGCACACTAATACAAAAGTGTCAGAAGAGATGACATAACAGGAGGAGGATAAAATGGCAGAGATAACGAAGGATATGACAATCGGTGAGATTTTGCAGAAAAAGCCGGAGGTTGCGCCCGTGCTTATGGAAATGGGAATGCACTGCCTTGGCTGCCCGTCCGCGCAGGGCGAGTCTCTTGCGGAGGCTGCGATGGTTCACGGGATGGACATTGATGCGCTGATGGACAAGATTGCAAAGCTTGCATAGCGGTCGAAACCATTAAAAAAAGTCTGCGACAAAGTCGTGGACTTTTTTTATGATCGACTGCAGTTTTATGCGTATACAGTTCATGTGCCTACACCATGGACAGCGCCTGGATCGCCTTATCCTTAATGATGGGCTCAAAGTGCTCCTCCATGTACGCCTCGCTGGCGGAAGCAATCTTCTCGGGATTTCCGTACTCGGAGAGCATGTTGCAAATCTTGTTGAATTCCTCGGGCGTGTGGTTAGACTGAGCGACTACCAGCAGATAACCGGAAGTCTTCTCATTCTTGTACAGCGAATTTTTTCCGCTGTAGTGCTGTGCCAGAATGTGTGCAAGGCGTGTGACCTGATTGAGGGACTCAAAGCCGTAGATGCGCGTCAAATCGATGCCGATCGCCTGCTTCGCATTGCGGGCCGTGCGCAGCTTTGCCTTGTCTGAGCCGCCTTGCGTCTCCTCGCCGGATTCTGCGAGATGGTTGTCATGAATCTTTTTAAACAGGTCAAGCACGTCGTCAGCACCCTCGGAGAGGCTCTGAAGCATGCTGTCAAGCGTCGAGCCGAGATCGTCCTCCTCATACTCGTCGTGAACGGAGGGCGCAAATTTAGAGAAGCGTGTGTCGAGCTCCTCGGGATCTTCGACTTTGGTGATAACCAGGACAATGCACTCGGAGTTGAGCGGTATTGCTTCTATCATAAGTGGAATATCGTCAGCATCAAATCCAAATTCATAAGAGGCCTGCTGCATCATGTCGCGGAACAGGTTCTTGGCTTTCTCCGTTCCGTAGGCAAGCTCGCTGATCTTGAGCTCGCGGTCAGCCAGATCTGCCTTGGTAAGTGTGCAGCGAATTTGATGGTCATTTACTTTTTCGATTTTCATATTTTTCACATCCTCACTATTTGCAGCTGTCCGGAATCAGGCACCGTCTGTCCACGGGTTCTCAGAAATGCTCTGAAGGGTCACTGCTGTTTTTTATATTGCCTTGAGATATAGTGTCCTGCGTATTGTCCGAAGTCCGTTTTATATGCAAAATAACGGACCTTCTCACATATATTATAATGTAGAGATGTATTAGTCAATAGGACAGGACCACACTTTTTAAAAAATTTATTTTAATGCCAGAAACCGGTAAATTTAAGGAAGTACGTGTTTTAGTCTATATATCGTCTGAAATGTCAAAATAACAGATGTTTTTGAAAGAAACTTGTATTAATTTTTACATTTCGGCCGAATTATTACATTTCGATTTGCATAATTTTTCGAAATGTGTTAATAATGCTTGTATGAAGTGTGCTGAGAACAAATTTGATACAGGAAGGAGGCACTGCAGGTTCGTTTCTCATTGTCTTATTAGCTTGTGCTGATCGGTCAAAATTATTTTTCCAAGTCTTAGTTGGGATAAGACGGAAACGTTTCACGTTTACATATCCAGAAATCATGTGGTATCTGTTCTGGCTGCTTTAAAAGGTTTTTATATATCACAGTATGAAACTTTTGGTCTTTGGCATGCATCCGGTAAAGGAAGATGTCGCAGTCTGTGGCAAATTTTATGAAAGAACCCCTCTATGCGTATCTGCATTCATTCGATCATAAGACGCACAGATTGCCGGGCACCTGCACATTTGGGCAAAATGGCAGCGCTAATAAGACATCTATATTTTATCATATGCAGTCAGAAAATGATAGGGACTTTTTTCAGGAAATATTTTGAAAAGCCCTCCTGTTCACTCTAAAACACAAAGCTCAGAAACTGGCAGAAGCTGCAAAGAGAGCACATGCATAAAATCTTCATAAATTATGGAAAGATTTTTGTGTACTTCATATCAAACTTTTGCTATAATGAGAACAATTGGGAGGTATCCGTATGAAAAAACGTGTAGTTACGGTGCTGGTGCCGATTGTTCTCATTTTCATTGTGATTGCAGCGGCACTTGGAAGCAAGCTTGTAGAACGGTATTCGTATTCAAAAAACAGGGCAGACTTAGCGGAATATTTTGGCGTCACGCAGGCGGATGATGTGGCGATGGTGGTTCAGGATGCCATCGTGGACGAGAAGGCGAAGCGCAGGGACAATGTCGTCTACTTCACGCTCTCCACGGTCGAGCGGTATTTTACGGACCGCTTTTATGTGAACAGCGTGGAGCAGGTGCTGCTCTTTACGACCGACACGGATGTGATTCAGATCAACATCGGTGACGGCAGCAATGTGATGTACGTGTCCGGTGCGGGCCAGGAGCTTGGCTATAAGGCCGCTTTTTATGAGGGCGAGACACTCTACATCGCGGCGGACTATGTGAAGCGGTACGCAAATTTTGAGTATCAGGTGTACGAGGCGCCGCTGCATATGCAGGTGTACACGCAGTGGGGGAGCTACACGGTCGCCGAGATTGGCAGAAAGACGGCGCTGCGCTACCAGGGCGGCATCAAGAGCGATATCCTGGTGGACCTTGCGGCCGGCGACACTGTGACCGTGCTCGAGCGGATGGAGAACTGGTCGAAGGTCAAGACGGCGGACGCCTTTATCGGCTATGTGGAAAATAAGTTCCTCAAGAGCGAGCAGCAGGCGGAGCGCCTGTGCAATACGGGCTTTCAGGAGATCGTCTACAACAACGTCAGGAAGGAAGGAAAGATCAACCTGGCGTTCCACCAAGTGTTTGAGGAGGTCGGCGGGGACTATCTGGCAGCAGCGCTTGCTCCGACCAGAACAGTCAATGTCGTTTCGCCGACGTGGTTCCGGCTGAGCAGCAACAGCGGGGAGTTTGTCAGCATTGCAAACGCTTCCTATGTGGCAAAGGCGCATGACATGGGCATTGAGGTGTGGGCGCTTGTGACCGACGTGGACAGCGCAGACATGTTTGGCGCGGAGATTGACTTTGTGCAGCTCCTGTCCTCCGCGTCCAACCGCAGGTATCTGATAGACGGTCTCATGGCTCAGGTCGATTACTATGGGCTTGACGGCCTCAACATCGACTTTGAGAAGGTGAGAAGCGATTCGGGTATCCATTTTGTGCAGTTTTTGCGGGAGCTCTCGATAGAGACCAGAAAGCGCGGAGTCGTCCTCTCGGTGGACAACTATGTTCCGTCTGATTACACGGCGCACTACAACCGCAAAGAGCAGGGCATCATAGCGGACTTCATTATTATTATGGGATATGACGAGCATTATGTGGGCGGCGGCGCTGCGGGTTCCAACGCGTCGATTACGTTTGTGGAAGATGGAATTGTCAACACAAAGGATGTCGTTCCGGCGGAGAAGATCATCAATGCGATTCCGTTCTACACGCGCGTGTGGGAGTCCGGCCCGGACGGACTGAGGGCGTCCACCCTCACGATGAACGCCCAGGCGGACTGGGTTTCGAGAAATGGGGTGACACCGGCGTGGGCGGACGAGTTCTGTCAGAACTATGCTGAGTATCAGGTGAATGATACGCTCTACCAGTGCTGGCTGGAGGATATAGAGTCCATCCGCGTGAAGCTTCAGGTTATGCAGAGCCAGGGAATCAAGGGCGTCGCGAGCTGGAAGCTTGGGCTTGAGGTTCCGGCTGTGTGGGATGTGATTGCGGATTATATGGCGCAGTGAGAACCGCGCTGTGGTTTATGGAAGATCATGGAGATCGGGCACGTGAGTGCCCGGTTTTTTTGCGCAGAAATATCTGCATATTTTTTGTGGAAGGTGAAACTATATTGAACTCCCGGCGGTCTAACAGATCAGAAACACAGCAAGGAGGTGAGTAAAATGCACATATTTTTCCATAAGAAAGCGGATCAGAATAAAGCGTTCATCGAGCAGATTATCTTAGAACAGTACAACCGCTACTACCGCATGGCATACAGCTATGTCCACAACGACGCAGATGCCTGTGACATTGTGCAGAACGGCGCGTACAGGGCGCTGCGCGCAAGCGCCACGCTGAAAAAAACAGAGTACGCCGAGACGTGGGTGTACCGCATCATGCTCAACGAGTGCTTCCGCGCGCTGGAACAGCCGCGGCATTTCTCCTACGAGTACCTGCAGGAGGAGAAGGGATTTGAGCCGGCCAGCACAAAGGAGGATGACGTGAGCATCGACCTGCAGCGGGCGCTGGACGCGCTGCCCGGAAAGGACCGCGCAGTTGTGATACTGCGGTATTTTGAGGACAGGAGGCTGGATGAGATAGCGCAGATTCTCGGCGAGAACCTGAGCACCGTAAAGAGCAGGCTCTACCGCAGCATGGGAAAGCTCCGCAGCGTTCTCGGGGACGAATACAGGGAGTGAGGAGCTGCAAAATGAGTCATTATTTAAAAAGTCATTGTAATATGTAATAAGGAAGCGTAAAGATTGTGCCAGTGCAAAAACTGGCAGCAGGGAGGGTGGAAAATGGCGAATAAAAGGCATGAGACGGGCGGACACTATGAGCTGTTGGAACAGCGGCTGCAGGAACTGCAGCCCACATACGAGAAACGGCAGATGACGCAGGAACAGGCAGAACAGCTGCGTCAGAGAATGAAGGAGGCGGAGAATGTGAAAGAAAACAGAGATGGAAAGCAAGGCGGGTATGGCAGGAATAACAGACAAAAACGTGCAGGTGCAGTGAAGTTTGCGGCGATAGCGGCTGCGGCAGCCGTGGGGCTCTTTGTCGTGCTGCCCAACACATCCGGCGCGATCGCGCACGCCATGGAGCAGATACCGGTGATCGGGCAGCTTGTGAAGGTGGTCACGTTCCGCGACTACACGTACGAGTCCGACCGCAACATGGCGGATATCGAGGTTCCCGAAATCCAGCCGGAGAAAAACCCCGCGGCGGAGACGCCCAGCCAGCCGCAGGATGCACAAGTCCAGGAAAATCTGGACCGCACTACGGCGGAGATCAACGCGGAGATTCAGACCATAACAGACCGTTTAATCGCGGAGTTTGAGAAAAATCTCGAATCGGAATGGGGGTATCAGGACGTCGTCGTCAAGAGCGAGGTGCTCGCGACCACACCGGAGTATTTCACGCTGAAATTAATCTGCTATCAGGGGGCGGGCAGCGGCTACCAGTGGAACTATTACTACACGATCGACCTTGGAACCGGCGAGCGGCTGAAGCTGAAGGATATTTTCAGGGAAAACGCGGACTATATCACACCCATCAGCGCGGACATCAAACGTCAGATGCAGGAGCGCATGGACGCCGACGAGAATGTGTACTATTGGCTTAACGACGAGATTGAGGAGTGGAATTTCAAGGCGATCACGGACGAGACCTCCTTTTATCTGAACGAGAACGGAAATGTGGTGATCGGCTTCAACGAGGGTGACGTGGCGCCAATGTATATGGGAACCGTGGAGTTTGAGATTCCGGCGGAGGTGCTTGCGGAAATTCGCAAGTAGACGGCAGCCTTGCGGCGCCGTAAACTGAAAAAAGCCGCAGCGCGGCATACGAGGCAAAAGGCAGATATGAAAATATCTGCCTTTTGGCCAGCGTTATCGGAACCGGATGATCGACGGCATGATAAAGGTCAGCTCATAGGGCGCATCCGGGTACTGCGTGCGGAACAGCAGCTGCAGCGCAAGGCGCCTGCCAAGCAGCTCGGTTGACACGTTCGCCGTGATAATGCGCCCGGCGACGCTGGTGTACTCGCCGGCGTTGTCGAACCCCGTCAGCACGACGGGCGGCGGCAGCTGTTTTGATTTTTCGTCTATGTAAGTCTGCACGAAGTGTGCGACGTAGTCGCTCACACACACGAACGCGGTCGGCCAGCTGTCCAGAGAACTCAGATAGGCGCGCAGCTCCCGGTCGTAGGAGAAGACGTCAATCGCCTTGGTGAGACAGTACTCAGGCCGGATGGTTAGACCGTGCCTGCGCATACAGTCGCAGTAGCCGCGGTAGCGCTCCATGTTGGTGCGCGCGTAGTTGATGTCGCCCAGAAACCCGATATCCTTGTGTCCTTCGCGGATGAGAATCTGGGTGATGTCCCACTCCGTGCGGTAGCCTTCGATCAGGACCAGGTCTCCCGTCAGCTCCCGCTCAGACAGCGACGGAACCGTATCAAGAAAAATTTTGGGCACGGGGAGATGGTTAACCATGTCCAGGATTTCAGGGGCATACACATTCACTGCGATAATGCCGTCCACGCTGCCGCTTAACAGAATGGAGGGCAGCATAAAATCTCTGGTGTAGACAGAAGGGACATAGGTGTACATGAGATTGATATTGTATTTTAAGAGTTCCTGTGCCATGCGGTGGATGATGTTGGTCCAGAACAGGGCGGAGTCGGGCCGCGATACGATGAGGGAGACAGTGCGTTCCTCCTGGACGGGCGGTTCGATAACCTGATAGGGGAGCTTGGCATAACCCATCTCGCCCGCCTTGGCAAAGATCTGCTCCCGCAGAGCATCCGACACGCCGGCCTGGTTGTTGAATGCCTTGCTGACAGTCACGCGCGAGATGTTGAGCGCGTCCGCAATGTCCTTCATTGTCACTTTTTCCATAGAAAAACTCCTATCTGCTGCGTGTTTAGTATCTTTCCGGGGGCGCGTTTGAAAACCGGCTTTGCCGGCGGGCGCACGCGGATCCTCTGGTGTGCAGCGGGTATTAATTTATGGATGTAAAAAGTATTAACATTATATGTTTACCATACCATACGAAAGCGGAAAAAACAATAAAAAAATGTAAAGAAATGGCGTGTTTTGGGGCATAAAACATAGGGAACGCAGACGCCATTTGGACAAAATGGACACACTCACCAAAAAGTAAAAGATTTGGCAAATATCGCTTGCAAAATGTAAAGTATATTGCTATAGTGTGATTAACAATATGTAAAGCATTCCGGTTACATTTTGGAAAATTTTTTGTCATATTTTATAATTAGGAGGAAATGGAAATGAATCAAGAGTCCACACCAATCCCCGTCGAGAGGATATTGGCGTATTACCAGAGTGGTATGCCCTACTGCGACAAGGCTGATGTGCCCGAAGAGGTGCTGCTCGCCTTCGCGGAGCACGCGGTATTCCTGCGGGAGCACGTGGCATGGTGCAGAGAGCTGCCCGAGGAGATTTTTATGGAGAATGTGGCTGCTTATCGGGTGAACAGCGAGCGCATCGAGGACTGCCGCAGGTGGTTCTATGACATGGTGATGCCCGTGCTGGAGGGACTTTCCCTGGAGGAGGCCGTCCTGCGCGCCAATCTCTGGTGTGCCCAGAACGCGACGTATCACCAGGCGGACGCGCGCACGGCGAACGCGGTGACGGTCTACAAGAGCGGTTTTGGGCGCTGCGGCGAGGAGAGCACCTTTGCGGTGACTGTGCTGCGCAGCGTGGGAATCGCGGCGCGCCAGGTGTACGCGCCACTGTGGGCGCACTGCAACGACAACCACGCGTGGGTTGAGGTGTACTGCGGCGGCAGATGGCAGTATTTTGGCGCCTGCGAGCCGGAGCCGGTGCTCAACCAGGGGTGGTTCAGCCTTCCGGCGTCCAGGGCGGTGCTGGTGCACGCGCGCAGCTTTGGAATGCAGGAGTACGGTGCGGACGTCATTGCCCGCAACGGCGCGGTTACATACCACAATGTCACGAAGCACTATGCTGAGACTGCCGAGGCGGTGCTGACGCTGTGCGGTGCGGACGGGAGCGTGTTCGCGGACGCGCAGGTGCGCTTCGAGGTGCTCAACTACGCGCATTTTGGGCTGATAGCCACGCTGCACACCAATGCGGACGGCGAGGTGCAGGTGCAGTTTGGACTGGGAAGCGTGCGCCTGAGCACGGTGAAGGACGATATATACTATACAGGAATGATACAGATGGTGGAGCCAGGCAGACACAGGGTAGTACTCGCGCCTGCAGAGCGTGACGCGTGGCTCGAGGGGAGCTTTACCGCGCCGGAGGGCGACAAGAGCATCGACGCGAACCCGCATGTGCCGGATGACTTCAAGGCGGAGCTTGACCAGGCAAAGCGGATGCGCGAGGAGCGGGTTGCATCCTACTACGACGCGGCGCGCGGCGCGAAGTTCCCGGAGGCGGAGGAGCTTCTGCGGGCTGCGGGCGGCAATTTTGAGGAAGTGATAAGCTTCCTGGAAAAAGACGCGAATCCGTACCGCATGAAGATGCTCAAGGCATTGACGGTGAAGGACTGTTACGACCTCAGCGCCGCCGTGCTCGAGGACCATCTGGAAAAGGCGCTGGCGTTTGCGGACGGCATGGACGAGGAAATTTTTGTCAACAATGTGCTGAATCCGCGCGTTGAGCACGAGGAGCTCTTTGCGTGGCGCAGCGGCATCCAGGAGCTTCTTGGGGCGCGCGCTGAGGCGTTCCGGAAGGAGCCTGCCCGCATCTGGGAGGAAGTGTGCGCGAAGGTGGAGATTCCGGCCGGCGACGCGTACCCCACGCTGCGCATGAATCCATTTACCGTGCTCAAGGACGGCAGGGGAAGCGCGGCGGACCAGAAGATACTGTTCGTGGCTGTGGCGCGCAGCTGCGGTGTTGCGGCGCGCCTGCATCCCGTGACGGGGGAGCCGCAGTATTATCAAGACGGCGCGTTCCACCTGATGGCAGAGTCCGGAAAGCGCCCGGAACACGAGATGGGAAGCATCACATTTCTGGCAAACAACAGCAAGTGGGTGTACATGACTGACTGGAGTGCGGAGTATTTTGAGGATGGCGCGTTCGGTATGCTGGACATGGAGGGCAGCGCCTGGGAGCAGGATCGGCTTTCGCTCGATGCGGAGCCGGGGCTGTACCATGTGACGACCATCGTGCGCCTGACCGACGGAAGCCAGCGCTTTATGGAATATTTCTTCACGTTAGAGCCGGGAGAGCACAGGGAGCTTGCGCTGGAGCGCAGCAGCGCAGGACAGGAGGATGCACTCCATGTCGAGCTGCCTGCAGTGACACTGCGCCCGGAAAAAGCGGCGGCTGCGGACACGCTGGAGGTGCTGCGTGCCGGACAGCGCGCGATGTGCATCTGGATCCGCGAGGGCGAGGAGCCGACAGAGCACATTTTGAACGAACTGCTTGAGCGTCTGCCGGATGTGCTGGGCTGCCAGGAGCGCATTTTCCTGCTGAGTACGGAAGCGCCGAAGCAGGACGGAACGCTCGCAAAGCTCATGCATGCGGCGCCGGGCATCTGTCTTGGATATGTGGATGACATGGCGGCTGCGGTGCAAATTGCTGAGTCGGCAAAACTTACGCCCGAGACATACCCGCTCGCGGTCGTGCTCGACGAGGGCGGCGCCGGAATCTACGCGACCTGCGGCTACAACGTGGGAAGTATCGCACAGATGCTGGCCAGGATATAGTGTGCGGGGCACAAAATTAATTATCACACACAAAATATTATTAAAAACGGAGGTAAAGAGCATGAATCGTTTGATAGGTTATGCAGGGGAAAAGGAACTGGCAAACATGTTGGAGAAGGATATCAAGGCGCTCGACGTCATCAACATCGCGTTCGGCCATGTGGTTTCCGGGCGCGTGGTGTGGGAGCATCCTGAGTGCCGCGAGCCGCTTGCGCGGATTCGCACGATCCACCCGGAGGTGAAGCTGGTGCTGTCCATCGGCGGATGGAGCGCGGGCGGATTCTCCGACGCGGCGAGCACGCCGGAGGGAAGGGAGATCTTCGCGCAGGACTGCGTGGCGCTGGTGAAGGAGTACGGACTTGACGGCGTGGATCTGGACTGGGAGTATCCCTGCATGGATATCGCGGGCATCGACGCACGGCCGGAGGACAAGGAGAACTTCACACTGCTTCTGCAGGGCATCCGCGCGGCGCTTGAGCAGGAGGAGGCAGGGCGCTATCTCCTGACAATCGCTGCCGGCGGCGACAGCTATTATATCAAAAATACACAGATGGAGGAAGTGGCGGCGTGCCTCGACTATGTACAGCTGATGACCTACGATCTGCGCGGCAGCTTCCAGGTTGTCACAGGACACCACACCAGCCTGTTTTCAGACCAGACAGACCTGTTTGACCCATGCGTGGAGAAGGCTGTGCGCGTGTTCCACGAGGCGGGTGTTCCGTATGACAAGATCGTGATCGGCGCGGCGTTCTACAGCAGGGAGTGGGAGGGCGTTCCGGACAGGGACAACGGTCTGCTCCAGCACGCGAAAGGCCCCGTTCCGGGACATCCGTTCCACGTGCTCACGGCGGAGTTCATCAACAAGAACGGCTACACCCGCCACTGGGACGACGAGGCGAAAGCGCCGTGGCTCTACAATGGGGAGCGCTTTATCAGCTACGACGACGAGCAGTCGCTCTCATGCAAGATTGCATGGCTCAAGGAGCAGGGTCTGCACGGCATCATGTTCTGGGTGTATGAGGATGACGGCACACACACGCTCGTATCCCATATGCGCACGGAGCTCGACGCACAGTAGTGTGCGTCGTGCAGTCACATACAAACCACAGAGCGATACAAGGAGGTACACACCATGGACTACAGGATACCAAAACCGGACATCGGATTCAACCCGCCGGTATACCACTGCAGGCGCGCCACGAAGCCCTTTGTGCTGGACGGCCGTCTGGACAAGGAATTTTGGGAAGATGCAGAGTTTACGGACGCGTTTGTCGACATAGAGGGCGACAAGCGCGAGAAGCCGCGCTTTCTCACGCGCGCCAAGATGCTGTGGGACGACGATCATCTGTACGTCGGCGCAGTGCTTGAGGGCAGTGAGATATGGGGCCATCTGACAGAGCGCGACAGCGTCATTTTCCAGGACAATGACTTTGAGATTTTTATCGATCCGGACTCGGACACCCACCAGTACTACGAGTTTGAGATGAACGCAAAGAACACAGTGTGGGATTTGTTCCTGACCAAGACTTACCGGGACGGCGGCAAGCCATTAAACGGTTTTGATCTGCACGGTATGCGCAGTGCGGTACATATCGACGGCGTGCTCAACGACCCGTCTGCGGACAACCAGCGCTGGTCGGTGGAGGTGGTGATTCCGTTCTCCGCGGTCAACGAGTGCGCGAAGGAGAAGAGAAATCCCAGGGCGGGAGAGTACTACCGCGTCAACTTCTCTCGGGTGCAGTGGAAAGTGGATATCAAGGACAACGCGTTTGTGAAGCGCTGCGACGAGAATGGGAACACGCTGCCGGAGGACAACTGGGTTTGGGCGCCGACCGGGATTGTCAACATCCACTACCCGGAACTCTGGGGATTTGTGTTCTTCGCGGAGGGGACAGAGACGTACGAGATTCCGCAGGACGAGCGCGACAAGTGGGAGCTGCGCCGCCTGTACTATGACGTGAACTGCTACTACGACGAGAACGGTCATTTCCCGGAAAATCTGTCCGCGTTTCTGGACGGAAAGGATTACACCATCAACCCGTCTTACGCCGCGACCTGCCACACCTTTGAAATCTGGTGCGACAGCAGGGATGGAAAGCGCCAGCTGGCGGTGCAGGGAGACGGAAGGGCGTACGTGTACGAGAAAGACTGACGCGCGTAAAAACAGTGCTAAAGCATTGCTTTAGCACTGCAGAACATATGTATAATCAGGAAAGGAAACAGATATGGAAGCCTTAAAAGAAGAAGTGGATATGGAGGGAGCGCTGCCGGGCACAGAGCCTGACAACGCGCTGGATCCGGAGGAGGAGATTGTGGAGAACGGCGTCCACAACTACAGCACGAAGGACCGCTATGTGTGGAGTGACGACCCAAAAGTGCTGCGCAAGATAGAGTGGTTCCGCGATCAGAAGCTGGGGCTGATGATGCACTGGGGCGCTTATTGCCAGCTCGGCATCGTGGAGTCGTGGGCGCTCTCGGACGCGGACGCCTGCTGGTCGAGGCATTGTATTGACTGGGAAGTGACAGGGGAGGCGTTCAAGAAACAGTATTTTGATCTGAACAAGACCTTTAATCCAGTCCGCTTTGAGCCGGAGAAGTGGGCGGACCTCGCAAAGGCGGCAGGCACGAAGTATCTGCTGTTCACCACAAAGCACCACGACGGATTCTGCATGTGGGACAGCAAATATTCTGACTACAAAGTGACGGCGCCGGACTGCCCGTTCCACACGAACCACTACGCGGACATCTGCGCACATTTGTTTGAGTCATTCCGCAAGCGCGATCTGGGCGTCATCGCGTATTTTTCCAAGGCGGACTGGCATGTGGACAGCTACTGGAGCGAGAAGTTTGAGCGGGGGAGCTACCAGCACCGCGGGCCGTCCTACGACCCGGCAGAAAACCCGAAGGAGTGGGAGCGCTTTGTCACGTTCACACAGAATCAGATAATGGAGCTTGGCAGCCGGTACGGTCAGATTGACGGCATGTGGTTCGACGCAGGCTGGGTGTGCCCGCAGAACGGACAGGATATCCGCCTGGGCGAAGTCATTGAGCGGGTGCGCAAATTCCAGCCCGGTATGCTCTGCGCCGACAGGACGGTAGGCGGCCTTTACGAGAACTACGTGACGCCGGAGCAGTGCGTGCCCGACGAGCCGCTCGATATTCCATGGGAGAGCTGCATCACGCTTGGTACTTCGTTTTCTTTTGTCTATGAGGACACTTACAAGGCGCCGCGCGAGGTCATCTGCCTGTTGGTGGATATCGTGGTGAAGGGCGGCAATCTCGCGCTCAACGTGGGACCGCAGCCGGACGGACGCCTCCCGCGGGGCGCAGTCGAGAGCCTGCAGGGAATCGGCGAGTGGCTTGCTGTTTACGGCGACGCAATCTACGGCACGCGGCCGTGCGCCCCGTACAAGAAGGACGGCATCGGCTTTACGCAGAAGGACAAGGTCGTCTACGCGATTCAGACCTTTGCGGCTGAGACCGATGCGGTTTCCGGGGAAGTCTGGATTCCGTACGAGGGCAGCGTGGAGCAGATCACGGCGCTCGACACAGGCGCGGCGCTCACGTTTGTGCGCAGGGACGGCGGATATCTCGTCACGGCACAGCCGTGGACGGGGGACAAGGCGCCGGTCGGAAGAGTATTTTGTCTGCGTTAGGAACTGCACAGAAACAGACGAGTCAGGATGCACGGCAGCTTCGAACAGTTGTTCTGTGTGTCGGCATTGGAGGATTATCATGGTAAATATTACATTCCGGGAGAGCGTCCCGGAGCAGCTGCAGATACAGTTTTTTACAAAGGAGCAGGCGAAGGCGGAGAACTACGGCAAGTTCTTTGAGGGCGACTATTTACAGACCTGCATGATTCCGGCAGCGGGCGGCACATTCCGCCTGCTGGTCGGCGTGGGCGAGTGCGCGGCGGACTTGATGGAAGTGAAAAATATCTACGCCAAGACCATCAACGTGTCGCGGGCGTACGCGGACACGTTGACCATCCCGCTTCTTGCGCCCGGGCAGGTGGCTCAGGCGCTTGCGGGAAAGGAGCGGGAGCTTGTGGGCGCTGCGCTCGAGGGGCTTTTGCTTGCGTGCTACCAGCCTGCAAAGTACAAGTCGGAGCAGGACACTGCGGGCACAGTCTGTGCGATCGCGCTGTGCGGCGCGGCGCCGGACGCGGAGAACGCGCGTCTTCTCGAGGAGAAGAAGGCGTTTGCGGAGGGCATTTACTTTGCGCGCGACGCGGTGAACAGCCCGCCGAACCTGCTGCGTCCGATGGAGTACGCAAGGCGCGTCAAAGAGCTTTTTGCAGGGCTGCCCGCCCAGGTGGAAATCTACGACCGCGCGGCGCTTGAAGAGCTTGGAATGGAGGCGCTTCTGACCGTGGGGAAGGGCAGCAGCTACGAGCCCTGTCTGACCGTGATCCGATATCTGCCGCAGAAAGACGGCGTCATCACGGCGCTGATCGGCAAGGGCGTCACGGTGGACACAGGCGGCTACTGCGTGAAGGCGGCGGGCTCCATGGAGGGTATCAAGGGCGACATGGCAGGCTCCGCGGGCGTGATTGCGGCGATGTATGCGCTGGCGAAAGCGGGCGGCACCAAGAACACGGTGGCGGTGATTCCCATGTGCGAGAACCGCATCTCACCGGACGCCATGCTTCCGGGCGACGTGATCTCCTCCTACGGCGGAAAGACGATCGAGATCCTGAACACGGACGCGGAGGGACGCCTGATCCTGGCGGACGCGGTGTCGTTTGCAGTCCGGCACGAGCAGGCGCAGCGCGTGCTCGACATCGCGACGCTGACCGGCGCCGCGGGCATGACCTTCGGCAAGCACATGGCGCCCATGCTGGCGGACGGCGAGGAGTTTTATGAGGAGTTTGTCCGCGCGCAGGAGATTTCCGGCGAGCACTATGTGCGGCTTCCGTTTTACAAGGCGCACGAGCGCATGATTGAGAGCAAGTGGGCGGATGTCAAGAACACGGGCGGCGACACCTGCGGCACCATCACGGCGGGATTGTTCATCCGCGTGTTCGCGGAGGGACGCCAGTGGATTCATCTCGATATCGCGGGCACGGCGGAGGCGTATGACTCCGAGAGTTCCCATGCATTTTATTCTTACGGCGGTACTGGGGCGGGCGCTTCCACCATGTACGCACTCTGCTGTTAACATCTATATATTATGTCATGTAAATAAAAAATGGCGGTGTTTTTACAAAAAAACACTGCTTTTTTTGTAGTATTTTTCACGAAAAAATGAAATTCTCAAAAATTGATATAAAAAAAGCATAAAAAAATATAAAAAAATGCTTCCAAATTGAAAAAGTATGTAGTATAATAGAACAATCAAGACAAACGTTTGTTAACATGAAACTATTAACATAAGTAACATCAAGTTATTTTTTGTAAGAGTAGAGGGGTGATTATTTGAATACCAAAAAAACCAATAGTCCCGTGCCAGCTAAGAAGCGCAGCTTTATTGAGAACCTCAAGAAGGATTGGTCCCTTTGGACATTCTGTATACCAGGAATGATTCTGACATTCATTTTCAGCTACATTCCCATGTACGGTGTGCAGATTGCCTTCCGGCGTTTTAACGCGAAACAGGGTATCTGGGGAAGCCCGTGGGTAGGCCTGCGCTACTTCCAGCGTTTTATTGATTCGCCTTACTTCGGGCGCACGATCTCTAACACGCTGATCCTCAGCCTGTACGGTCTGCTGGTGTCGTTTCCGATTCCGATTATTTTGGCATTGATGCTGAATGCCTTCCGGCACAAACGCTACCGCAAAGTAATTCAGACCGTTACATACGCACCCAACTTTATCTCCACGATCGTTATGTGTGGTATGTTGATTCTGTTCCTCTCCCCGAGCGTCGGTATCATCAACACGGTGATCAAGATGTTTGGCGGCGATGCAGTCAACTTTATGGCGAAGAAAGAATACTGGCGGCATCTGTACGTGTGGTCCGGCATCTGGCAGGGCATGGGATGGAGCTCCGTCATCTATTTTGCGGCGCTGTCCGGCATCAGCCCGGAGCTGCA
>CAMWOK010000020.1 GCA_947175845.1 uncultured Lachnospiraceae bacterium
CCATAAAAACGTACGTTTGGCATTTCCCATATCAATACAGCCAATAGCTTTACTGAGTTTTAGTAAGATGAAGCTCCCGGGAGGTTATGACAGATACAAGGAGGGCGAACATACACTATGAATGACAAAAAGGTAGTGGAACTTAAGAATCTGGTCAAGTGCTACGGCGCGAAGGACTTTCAGACAACGGTGCTCAAGGGCATTGACCTGACCGTCTACAAGGACGACTTTATCGCGATCATGGGGCCGTCCGGCTCCGGCAAGACGACGCTGTTAAATATCCTGTCAACCATCGACAAGCCCACGCAGGGCACGGTGGAAATTGACGGGCAGGATGTGACGCGCATCAAAAACAAGGAGCTTGCCAGGCTCAGAAAGGACAAAATCGGCTTTGTTTTTCAGGACTACAACCTGCTTGACACCATGACGCTGCAGGACAATATCGCACTGCCCCTCGCGCTCGATAACGTGCCGCCGCGGCAGATTCTCGAGCGCATCCGCACACTCGCGGCGGCGTTTGGACTGACAGAGCAGCTGCGCAAATACCCGTATCAGCTCTCGGGCGGCCAGAAACAGAGAGGGGCAGTGTGCAGGGCGCTGATCACAAACCCTGAGATCATCTTTGCCGACGAGCCGACCGGGGCGCTCGACTCCAAGGCGGGAAAGGATCTGCTGCACTGTCTGCGCAGCGTGAACGAGAGCGGGCAGGCGACCATCCTGATGGTGACGCACGACCCGCATACTGCCTCGTACGCGAAAGATGTGTATCTGTTGAGCGACGGCATAATGCGGTGCCGCATCAGCAGGGGAGCGGACCGGAAGGAATTTTACAACCGGATCATAGATCTGCAGACTTCGATCGGAGGTGATTTTGCATGAGAATGTTTCGTCTGGCACTGATCAACTTTCGAAACAGTTTCAAAAGCTACCTGTCCCTGGTGCTCTCGCTGTCCTTTACGATACTGATCCTGTTTAATTTTCAGAATATGATTGATTCGGAGACGTTCTCAATACTCGGACAGCGCAACAAGATGTATATTGATATGCTGATTCAGTCTGTGACGGTTGTGCTGGTGTGCTTTCTGTTCTTCTTTGTGTGGTATGCGACGAACGTGTTTCTGACAAGGCGCAAGCGGGAGATTGGCATCTATATTTTCATGGGAATGTCAAACTGGAAAATAGGCAGTCTCTACATGATAGAAGTCACTTTTGCAGGTATCGCGGCGCTTGTGCTGGGAATCGGGGCCGGCGCGCTGTCCGCCGGACTCTTTCAGATGATCATGGGCGCTGTCTCCGACATCGCTCTTGATGTCCGGTTTGGCGTGTCACCAAAACCCATCGTGATTACATCTGTGTTGTTTCTGACGGTGTATCTGTTTTTTGCCGGGAAAGGGTACTGGAATATTGCGCGCAGCAGTGTGCTTGGCATGATTTCGGCGGCGCGGCAGAATGAGTATGTGCAGGAGAGCGGCGGTATTTTGCTGATCAGGGCAGTGCTTGGTGTGGCGGTGACAACAGCAGGGTATTACTTTGCAAACAAAGACAGCAGCGCGGCGATGTTCGGTAATATGCTATGCGCGGTGGTGCTCGTCATTGCCGGTGTCTATCTGCTGTTTGGCGGACTGATACCGCTTGTATTTCAGACGCTCGCAGGGCAGAAATGGTTCCTGTACAACAGGCAGCGCTGTCTGTGGGTAAACCAGACGATTTTTAGGATGCGGAAAAATTACCGCACCTACGCGATGGTGTGCATCATTGGAATCTGCTCGGCGACCGCGCTTGCGACTGGATTTGCCATGAAGGAGCGGTATCACAACATGGTTCTCTTTGACAGCCAGTACACGTTCCAGCTGCTCACCAGCCAGCCGGATTTAGAGGAGCGGGCGGCGCAGCTGATTTCAAAAGAGACGGACATTGTCTGTCAGACCTCGCTTTCGGCGCTGCGTGTTGACGCGGAGCACATAGTGGTGTCGTACACGGACGTGCTGCGCGCGGCCAGGGAGGGCGGTGTGGAGTTTTCTCTGCGCGAACCCGCCGACTACGAGACCTATTATCTGTCGCACCAGATACTGCTGTCGCTTATCACAAGGCAGGGCAGTGAGGCGGTAACGCTGGGGGAGGAGCTTTTTCAGAAGACGGAGACGGTGAGGGAACCCTGCATTGGCTATATGCAGAAGGCGATGGGGTGTTTCTACATTGTGTCGGATGCCGCTTATGAACGTCTGGCGCCAGGCAGCACGACACTGTATATTCACAATTACAGGATTGCGGACGACACAGCCTTTGAGCGGGCGCGCACAGCGCTTGATGTCCTAATCAGCAACACGGACGAAAACTTTACGGCCCGCGTGGCAGTCGACCCGCGCGACAATGATATGGAGTGGATCCGGGTCCTGCACGCACTCTGTATCTTTATGTTTCTCGTGTTTATCGTCGCGGGCGGCTGCGTCATGTTCATGAAGCTCTGCAATGATTCCTATGAGGAGCGGGAGCGCTATCTGGTTCTGAAAAAGCTTGGCATCTCCCCCCGGACGCTCTCCGCCTCGATCGCGCACGAACTGATCAGTGCGTATGTGCTGCCCCTTTCGGTGATGGCAGTGTCCTCATACTTTTCCGTGCACGCGCTCGGCAGGATGATGCGCACCGATCTGCTTGCTGTCTATATTGCAAGCACCCTGGCGGTGACGGCGGTGTTCGTGCTGTGCTGCGTCCTCTCCATCGCGGCGTACCGCAGGAACGTCGGCGTGTGAACAGCGCGCCGGGCGTGATTTTCCCGGCGTCCGGTGCAGCATTAATGGATGGCGGCATCCTCAATTGTGCAGGTGTGTTTCTTTGTCCGGGCGTCATAGCTGATGCCGACCAGAAGCACGTTTCCTGTGTAGTCCATAAGTTTTCCGGCGTAGTTGCGGCTTTTGATCTGGCTGATGGCGCTCCTGGCAGTGTGGTTATATTTTAACTCGACAAGGAGCGCCGGGCTGCCCGTATTGAACCGTGGCAGAAATGCGATGTCCGCAAACCCTTCGCCGGACGGCAGCTCCCGTATAAGGATATAATCCCGCATTGCACTGTAATAGGCGAGTGTGATGACACAGCTTAGGGAGTTTTCATCGTTGTATTTTAGTATGGAAACATTTTCCATGTGCACCCTGCTCACTGCGTCAGCAACCACCTGCTCCTCCTTTCGCAGGGTGGCCTGCAAAAGCTTCTCGGAAGCCTCAATTGCATGAATCACGGTATTCCAGTTATTTCCCTCGACCGCGTTGACAAACTCACTGCGGATCTCCGCATTTGGGATATACACCTCCCGGCGGTCATGGTTGAAGGCGAGATAACCAAGATGGATGAGCAGTGCAAAGACGTCATCCCGGTTTCTGAAAGTAACCATATCATTCTGGAATTTGTCGGGGTTCACGCGGCAGCGCCCGCCGCCCAGCATCTCTATAACATCATCCTTTAATCCGTCAAAGTTCATGCTGATATATTTTCTCAGAGATTCGTAAGTCTCGGAACGCGTCCAGTAATTGTCTATTTTTCCCCTGCGCAGGGCATCCACCACAGATTTTGGATTATAAATATGAAAGCGGCCATTGAACTGGTATCCGTCATACCATTGCCGGATCTGGTCATACTCCATGTGGTATTCCCGACAGAGCGCTTGCACCTCCGACTCTGTAAAACCGACGTACTCTTCAAGCGGCTGAGGGTTGAGCATTGTAAATTCATCAAAATTGTTCAATGCAGACTGTGTGCCGTATTTTTTGACAGGGAGGATTCCGGTCAGATATCCCAGTGCGAGAAACTCCTTTGAGGGGGCATCCTTGAACAGGCCGCGCAAGAGCTGCAGATAAAGCTCCTGGGCAGTTTCGTCCGCAGGATCCTCACGAAAAATTGTGTCCCACTCGTCTATGATGACAATGAACAAGGCGCCTGTCCTGGCGTGAACCCGCGCCATTACGTTTGGCAGATCGGCGTCTTCTGGTCTGACATATTCCGGGTAGGCCTCGCGGATTTCGCGGATGACTTCCTGCTGGAACAGGAGAACGGACTGCACCGCAGTGACAGGCAGTCTGGTCTGCGCGTCCGTCCGATGGCGGAACACGTTCATATCAACCTCTACGACATCGTATTTGTTTTGATAGTTCTGGTAGTCTGCCGACCGCGCGACAGCCTTCCCCTCAAAAAGGGCACTGGAATCAGCGCCCTTTCCGTAATAGGCGGACAACATTGCCGCAGCCATAGATTTTCCAAAGCGTCTGGGACGGCTGACGCAGAGATAGCGCTCCTCTGTCTCCAGGACGGAGTTGGTGTATTCCAGCAGACCTGTTTTGTCAACATAAATCCTGGAATGCAGTGCACTGCTGTATTTTTTGATTCCCGTGTTCAAATAGATTCCCATGGCAGTCCTCATTTTCCGCAGAAGTGTTTTTCCCGTTATTTCAGGATATGTTTCGTCTGCAATCTGACTAAAAGATAGCATACAAGCTGCAAAACTGTCAACAGATTTGCGGGAAAGATAAAAACGGATATTTACTTTTGTTTTTGAGTGGTGGTACAATAAAATAGAACGTTGTAACAGGACAGACAAAGGAAAAAATATCAATGAAAAAAAGAGCGCGCATCCTTGCAGGTCTGTGTGCCGCCGCGCTGCTTGCGCCCTGTGTGCCGGCATCAGCCACGCAGACCCACACCGCAGAAACAGATTCCAATATCGTCGAGGAGAAAAACGAGGCCAGCGTCCGCCAGCTGTACGAGGCGTACAGCGCGCGGTTTGCGTCGGTCACAACCAGAAAGGAAATCCAGGAAAAAGGCTTCTCTGTCGTGGAGAGCCAGATTTTTCCGTTTGAGCCGGAGACGGAGCCTGCGCCGGACGAAGCGCAGGAGGACGGCACAGATGCGGATGCCGTCCCAGACGCAGAACCGGGTGCACAGACCGCTTCCGGTATGGTCGTCATACCGGCATTTGACCGCACCTACGGCCGTCTGGCGCTGTTTCTTGTGGACGCGGACGGCAATGTACTGTACAAGACAGACCAGCTTGCCGCCAACAGCCGCGTTCTGGGTCAGATGGAGCAGCCAAAGCAGGAGATAGCCTCCATTGCATTTCAGGATCTCAACGGGGACGGGCTGACAGACATCACGCTGATCACCGCGTGCGATTATGAGGAGGGGAGCGGCACCAGGAAACACAAAGTCGGGGATGTCCTCTTTCAGAATCCGGCCGCATCGGATTCGGGCGCGCCTGATTTTTACAGGGATTACCGCATCTCAGACAAGATAAACCGCTTTGGCATGAACAAGAACGCAAAAGCCATCCGGGCGTTTGTGCGGGACGGCTATTCGACGGAATTTCTGTACACGGCCGCGACGCTCAGGGAACTGCAGCAGCACGGTTTTCAGATAATTGCGGAGCAGTGCTACACCAGGACATTCGGCAAACTCGGAAGGCTTCAGGTCGTGCCGGGTACCTACCACATTGCGGACTATAACGTGTTTCTGATTTATCTGGTGGACGAACAGGGCGGCATTCAGTCCGCGATCCAGCCCATGGGCGACTACGACAGCCTGTACGCGCTCATGGGAATCAACTGCCGCGATATCGACGGGGACGGGCTTAAGGATATTGTCGTGCTGGCGCGCTACAGCTACGAGGACGAGGCGCACGGGCTGGCAGTCGCGACGGATTACAGCATCTATTACCAGCGGACCGGAGGGTTTTCGGCAGACACGGAGATCAAGAGCCAGTACCAGTGCAGTGAGGAGGATACCATGCAGACGCTTGTGGAGCAGGCGAGAGCTTATTGGGGTTGGAGGACAGATGATGATTAAAATATTGATTGTGGATGATGAGAAGCCGATTTGTGACCTGATAGACTTAAACCTCTCGTCGGCGGGGTATCACTGCACGACGGTGCAGGACGGTCTCAAGGCAATTGATCTGATAGAGAAGGAAACGTTTGACCTGGTGCTGCTCGACATCATGCTGCCCGGCGCGGACGGCTATGACGTCATGGAATACATTCGCCCGCTGGGCATTCCGGTGATTTTCATCACGGCGAAGTACGAGGTCAAGAACCGGGTAAAAGGACTGAAGCTCGGGGCGGATGACTACCTGGTCAAGCCCTTTGACGTGGTGGAGCTCGTGGCGCGCGTGGAGGCGGTGCTGCGGCGCTACAACAAGACGGAGCGGCGGCTCACTGCGGGGGATGTGACTGTGGACGTCGAGGCGCACCGCGTCATGAAGGGCAAGAAGCAGATCGAGCTGACCAACAAGGAGTTCGGCCTGCTGGTGCTCTTCATGAAAAACAAAAATGTGGCGCTGTTTCGCGAGACATTGTATGAAAAGGTGTGGGAGGGCGAGTATTTCGCCGACAGCCGCACGCTCGATCTGCATGTCCAGCGCCTGCGCAAAAAGCTTGGATGGGAGCACAGTCTGGTGGCGGTGTACAAGGTGGGATACCGCCTGGAGGTATCGGATTAGAACATGAAAATTTCGTTTAAATTACTGCTGTCAACGATTGTTGTCATGGCGCTGGCACTCGGATTCAGCGGATTCTACTTTGTGAATTATGTGTTTGAGACATCGCTCAAGCGCGAGATAGGGCAGGCGTCCGACGAGAGCAGCGTCCTGCGCTTTGCCTTTGAGACGGCGGTGCTGAATGTGCCCGCGCGCTACAGCGTGCTGCCCGACACCACGGTGGAGGAGATCGCCTCAAACCTTGAGCGCGGCGGGCGCAGCACGAGCCGCCTGATCCGGATTGCGGACGAGCGCAAGGAGGTGCTGCATACCAGCGACGGGTTCGCGGCGGACGAGCGGCTTTTGCAGCAGACAGAGCCGGACGCTAAGTCGTACCGCATCATTGAGACACAGGGCAGCTACTATGTCCATACCTGTGCGGCGATAAACGCGCTCGGCCGGATTCTCTATCTGGAGACGATGAAGGATGTATCCGAAGTCTTCACAGAGCGCGCGATGGGATTTTCCCTGTACAGGAAAGTGACGCTGCTCATGCTGCTGGTCGGGACGGTGATCATGCACTTTATCGCCGCCCTTCTGACCAAGCCGATACGGCTGCTCACCAGGGCGACAAGAAGGATGGCGGGCGGCGACTATGCGTACCGCGCGCGTCAGGTCAGCCGCGACGAGCTGGGGCAGCTGACCTGCGATTTCAACAGGATGGCGAACGCCCTTGAGGAGAACATCGCGATCCTCGAGGAGGAGAACGAGGCGAAGGAGGAGTTTATGGGGGCGTTTGCCCACGAACTCAAGACGCCGCTCACCGCGATTATCGGCTACGCCGACATGCTGCGCTCCCACAGGCTCGACGAGGAGAAGAGCTTTCTGTCCGCCAACTACATCTACACTGAGGGAAAGCGCCTCGAGGCAATGTCCTTTCGCCTGCTGGACATCATCGTCGCGAAAAAGGGAGAGGCCGAGCTCAGTGAGGTGCAGACAGCAGTTTTTTTTGCGTATCTTAAGGAGATGTTCACGGAGGAGAACAGGGGGATGCAGTTTGTGTTCTCCTGCGAGGACGGCAGTGTGTGGGCGGAGGAGAACCTGATTAAGACTGTGCTCGTCAATCTGATAGACAACGCCTGCAAGGCGTCGGAGCCGGGCAGCACCGTCCGGGTCCGGGGGATGTGGGTGGAGGAGGGCTACCGGTTTGAAGTCGAGGACGAGGGAATCGGCATTCCGCTCAAGGAACAGCGCAAGATTACAAAAGCGTTTTACATGGTGGACAAATCCCGCTCCCGCAGCAAGAACGGCGCTGGGCTGGGGCTTGCGCTGTGCGCGGAGATTCTCAGGATACACAACAGTGAGCTGACAATACAGAGCGAGCCGGGATGCGGCTCCTGCTTCGGGTTTGTTTTAGGAGAGTGATCATGAGGAGTACAATGCGGTATATGGCCGCCTTTCTGGCGGTCGTGATGGTGCTTGTCGTGTCCGTGTGGGGGCCGGAGACGCTTGCAAAATACAAAGATAAGAGCATCCTGGACGAACCGCACATAGAGGCAGTGGGGGAAGCGGGCGAGGGCTACCGCTATCAGATGAATGTGAACGAGAAGCTCTACATCCTGTCGAGGTGCCTCGAGAGCCAGGTACTGTCCGAGAGCGGGCAGAGTGCGTTGTCCTACTATGCCGGAAACGCCGATCTGGGCTACGAAGTTCTGGAAGGGTCCTATGCGTTTGTGCGCAATTACCGGGTGCTGTCGGGAAAGGAGATCACCGACGAGGAGATCTATGAAACCTGCAGTCAGGGGCTTATGCTGCTCAAGGAGCTGGAAATTCTGCCCGCGCAGGTCCGCAGCGTCGATTCCGCCTCCTACAACGCGACACTCTACTTTGCGATAGACGTGCTCGAGCCGCGCAACAATGTGGCAGTCTGGAAGCTCGAACTGTCCAACAGCCAGAAAAACGCGGACAAGGAAAACCGTCTCATGGACGCCTACATCGGTGCTGACGACGGTAAGATATATGAATTTTACGCCAGGACGCCGCTTCTGTGGAACCAGATTGACACGGACGCCATCGTCAGTGCGTGGGCGGAGTACATGGGGCTTGGCGCGCCCGCGGCGTACGAGTCGGACAATCCGCTTTTGGAGACCACCCCCTATTTCAAAAAATATGTCTTTCCCGGGATGGGCGACGACAAGACGATCGTCACCGTCGGCTACTACGAGGGTATTAAGGAGCTGTTTTTAAAAGTGTCATAAGGCGGAGTCTCCAAATTTGTAACAGTTCAGCCATACCCATTCATAAGTTGTCGGATTGTACGATCTGACAATTAATTTTAGCGATTGCCGACAACTTATTTCATGTCGGGCGTCCGCCCTATAAAATTGAATATGCAAAATGCCTTATGTGAGCAAGCCCCCAACAGCATTTTGCATATCCAATTTTGCATGGCTGAACTGTTACCCAAATTTCGAAGCGATATGAAAATTAAGTTGCAAAATGTTCAAAAAGCTGGTATACATAACATATACATATAAAATGGGAGGATAATAAAATGTATAGAGTAGGAATTGATTTAGGCGGAACCAACATCAAGGCGGGGATAGTCGACGAGAACCAGAAAATTCTCGCGCAGGTGTCAGCGCCGACAGGAGCGGAGCGCCCGGCGGAGGAAGTCATAGCCGACATGGCGGCGCTGGTGAGGCAGCTGCTCGAGGAGCTTGCGATCGACGAGAGCGCGCTTGCGGGGATCGGCGTCGGCTGTCCGGGGCTTGTGGACGCGCAGGCGGGCATTGTGCGCTACTCCAACAACATCAGCTGGGAGAATGTGGCGCTTGTGGAGCAGCTTGGCAAGTCCTTTTCGTGCACGATACGCATCTCCAACGACGCGAACTGCGCGGCGCTTGGCGAAGTGAAGGCAGGCGCGGCAAGGGACGTGTCCAACGCGATTCTGCTCACGCTCGGAACAGGAGTCGGCGGCGGCATTATATTAGATGGAAAAGTGTTTGAGGGAAGCAACGCGGGCGGTGCGGAGCTTGGACACATCAGCATGATCATGGGCGGCGAGCCCTGCACCTGCGGCAGGCGCGGCTGCGTGGAGGCGTACGCGTCCGCCACAGCGCTGATCCGGGATGCAAAGCGGGCTGCAGCTGCGGACAAGAAATCGCTGATGAACCAGATGTGCGATGGGAAGACAGAGAACATGAACGGAAAAATCCCCTTCGACGCGGCGCTTGCAGGCGACCAGGCGGCGAAGGAAGTCGTGGAGAACTACTACACTTACCTCGCTGAGGCGATTGCCAACTATGTCAATATCTTCCGGCCGGACGTCGTGCTCCTCTCAGGCGGCATCTGCAACCAGGGAACGCGCCTCACAAAGCCGGTGGAGGAGCACCTGAGCTTTTTGTGCTTCGGCGGAGACAGAGCGTTTGTGCCGCCGGTGCGTTGCGCGGTGCTCGGCAACGACGCGGGGATCATCGGATCTGCGAACCTCATATAGCAGACCGGTACAGCATTGCACCGCTTGCTCGATTATTAATGCAATGCGTCAGACTGCGCGGGAAGGCTGGGATAGTATGAGTAAAATAGACAAAAACAAACAGATAAAAAGGGACTCCTTGCTGGAGACTGCGTTTGGGCTTTTCACCAGCAAAGGCATCCACAAGACGTCCATATCGGATATCGTGGAGGCCGCAGGGGTGGCAAAGGGAACCTTTTATCTGTATTTTAAGGACAAGTATGACATCAGAAACAAGCTGATCGCCCACAAGTCGAGCGGGATTTTTCAGAGGGCGGATCACGCCCTTAACCAGACGGACATCACAGGGCTAGAGGACAGGGTTATATTTCTGATTGACAACATCATCAACCAGCTGGTGGAGGACAAGGCGCTGCTGCGTTTTATCTCCAAAAATCTCAGCTGGGGCGTGTTCAAAACCGTGCTCATTGAGGCGGGGGACGACAGCGACGTCGTCTTTTATGATATTTACCACTCCGCGTTTGCGGATGCGGGCACATTTGAAAATCCGGAGGTGATGGTGTTCATGATGATTGAGCTTGTGGGCGCCACATGCTACAGCTCGATTCTGTACGGCGAACCGGTCGGCATCGGCGAGCTGAAACCCTATATTTTCCGCACAATCAGGAGTATTATGTCGATGCACCGCACCGCGGGCAGAGAGCCGGAGTGCGGCGCCATCTGACATTTATTTTGCAAAAAGTATAAAGTAAATCAAAAATAATCCGATAAATTAAATATAAAAGAACTGATAACATAATTTATTGACTTGTTGGAAGGAGGAGTCCGGTATGCGTATAGATGCCTATAACCAGATACAGCAGATTTACGGAACTCAAAAGTTATCCAAAACTGAGAAGAAGACAGCAGGGGCAAGCTTTCAGGATCAGCTGATGCTCTCCGCGACGGCTCAGGATGCTTCCACGGCAAAGAAGGCACTCGCAGCGACACCTGACGTGCGCCAGAATCTTGTGAGTTCCATCAAGGAACGCATGGACAATGACACTTATGAGGTAGACCTGGATGATTTTGCAGGAAAGCTTTTAGAGAAGTACAATGGCCTGTTTTAGTGAGGTGAATAAGTGGCAAGCTTATTGGAAAACTTGATTGAAGTGCTCGACGGCGAGACTGCGGAGTATGAGAAGCTCGTGACGCTCGCTGAGGGCAAGACTCCTGTCATCGTGGCGGGAGATGTCGAAAACCTGGGCAAAATCATGGAGGAAGAACAGGAGATCGTAGGCAAAATCCAGGGAATGGAAAAGAAAAGAAATAAATTTCTGGCTGACATTGCCAACGTAGTTAACAGGGATGTTGAAACATTGAAACTCATAGACCTGATTCAGATGCTCGAATCAATGCCCGACCAAAAGCAGAAGCTTGCGGACGTGCAGCAACATTTGAGGGCGACCATAGACAAGCTGAGAGAGCTAAACGCAAAGAACCAGCAGCTCCTCACCGAACGGCTTGAGATGGTGGACTTTAACCTCAATATGATACGGGCGATGAAGTCTGCGCCGCAAACAGCCAATTACAGTAAAGATGCATATACAAACGGACAGCCGCTTGGTATCTTACATGGTGGTTTCGACGCGAAACAATAACGACGAAACACGAGGTGAGATACCATGTCTTTGTTTGGCTCATTATATTTAGGCGACAGCGGACTGCGCACGTCGCAGAATGCGCTCAACACTGTAGCGCACAACTTATCAAATCTGAATACACCCGGATATGTCCGCCAGCAGGTGGCAAATACCGATTCCACATACATTAACGGCGGCCGGTCGGTCAGAGGATGGCAGTACCAGGTAGGAACTGGCGCCAAGTATGCTGAGTGCAGACGTGTCAGGGATTCCTTTCTCGATATGGCGTACCGCGAGGAGAACGGCAGGATGTCATACTATGACGTATCTTATTCGGCGATTCTTGAGATAGAGGATATCTTAGGAGAGCTCGACGGGGCAGCGTTCAAGAATTCTGTGTGGGGAACGACAGGATTGTGGGCTGCGATGGAAGAACTCTCAAAGGATCCGAATAATACGGTCAACATGTCCGTGCTGATGTCCAAGGCGGCCAGCTTTATGGAAAATGCGACATCGGTTTACAAATCGCTTCAGGAGTATCAGAACAACCTGAACAAGCAGATAAAGGATTCCGTCAAAGAGATTAATTCCATAGGAAAAAGAATCGTAGAACTGAATAAAGAGATCATGAAAGTGGAACTCGCCGGAGTGGAACATGCAAACGATCTGCGCGACGAGCGCGATCAGCTGCTTGACTCCCTTGCGGGCTATGGCAACATCACCTACTATGAGAGTGACAACACGCAGGTGTCCGTACTTTTCAACGGCACGGCGTTCGTCACAGAGGGCTCTATGTTTGAGATGGCGCTCTCCACGGACGAGGAAACTGGTTTTGTGACACCGTACTGGGAGCAGAATGTCATCTACACGACAGATGCAAAGGGCAACAAGGTGCCCGATTACTCGGGCGCGCAGGTCTTTAACCTGAAAGAGGAGATTTCGACAGCGGGCAAGACGGATGTCGGTTCGCTCAGGGCGCTTCTTCTGGCGCGCGGAGACCATGTGGCAGACTATACGGACCTGTCAGTGGGAGCGTGCACGGACGAGAAGCTTGAGAAGCTCGGCATCAGTGCCGACGAGTATGATTCGAAGGCAGGACACAAGTATTACAATGATTACATCTCGAAGTCCATCGTCATGAATGTGCAGGCGGAGTTTGACAACATCGTCCATGCGATCATCACCAAGGTCAACGAGGTGATCGCAGACAACTGTGATCCCCGGACAAAGTACCTGTGCAACGAGGACGGATCGCCGATGCAGATGTTCCAGAAGATAGGCGGCCCGGCGTATGAGAAGGTCACTCTGAGCCCCGCGGAGGCGGAGGCACTGCGGGCGCAGGGCGTAAAACTTCACGAGATATACAATGATGACGAGGAGCGGGTTCCAAACACATACTGGAGGTATGTCGAGGAGAACCCCAACGAGCCGAAGTCACTCTACAACTGTGCAAATACAAAGATCAACCAGACACTTCTGCAGTCGCCGGCACTGCTGAAATTTACCGGTGAGGAAGATTCCGTTGACTACAACATCGGAAAGAAGTTTGTGGAAGCGTTCCAGAATGCGGGGATCTATCTGAATCCCAACGCGACGGATATCAGTAGTTTTGAGAACTGCTACATCGACCTGATTGAGCAGGCGAGCAATTCGGGCTATGTGTTTGGGGAGCTGTACGAATTTGAGCAGCTTGCGCTCGAGCAGGCGGACAATGAGCGTCAGACTGTTATCGGCGTATCCTCGGACGAGGAGCTTGAGCACATGATCATGTACCAGAATGCATACAATGCAGCCAGCCGTTACATCAACGTGATCAATACCATGCTCGACACGCTGTTGAGTTTAGGGGCTTAACACGGGAGCTTTGGTAGTTTAAGGGATATTACAAGATATGGAGGAGTATAAATGCCATCAACATTTATGGGGTTAAATATATCATATTCGGGTCTGGTTGCTTCCAATGCCTCATTGAACACAACCGCCAACAACATTGCCAACATCGAGACAGACGGGTATTCCAGACAGATTATCAACCAGTCAGCGTCCGCGGCAATGCGCGCATTTGCAAGCTATGGCTGTATCGGAGCCGGCGTTGACACCCTTGGCGCAGAGAGAGTCAGGGACATCTATTATGACGAGAAGTACTGGAATAACAATTCCAAACTCGGCGAGTATGACAAGAAGCAGTATTACTGCGCGATCATAGAATCATATCTGAGGGATGAGAGAGGAACCAACGAGATCAAGGGGTTCACCACGATTTTCAGCGAGTTCCATTCCGCGATGGATTCGCTCTCAAACCACACGGACGAGACGAACTATGCACTTGAATTTATCGGGAAAGCAGGGAATCTCTGCGAGTACTTTAACATATTGTACAACAATTTCCAGAAGATGCAGACCGACATCAATGACGAGATCAAGATCAAGGTGGATGAGATCAACAGTGCTGCACAGCAGATCGCACTTCTGAACAAGCAGATTAACATGGTGGAGGCAAACGGGACAGCAGTCGCAAACGACCTGCGCGACAAGCGGGATCTGCTGATTGACCAGCTCTCAGCCGTGGTGGATGTGCAGTGTGAGGAGCGGCCGGTGAAGGATATCACCGGGGATGAGACCAACACCAACGAGTATATCGTGTCGATTGCGGGCGGTCAGACACTCGTGTTTGGCAACGATTACAGACAGCTCGAGTGCGTTCCAAGAAAAGACTGGCAGAAGGCCAATCAGAATGATGTCGATGGGCTATTTGATGTGAAATGGACGGATTCTGATAACGATCTCGGACTCAATGCATCCAATGTGCGGGGAGAGCTCAAAGGGCTTTACGAGATGCGCGACGGCAACAATGACGAGGCGTTTCACGGCAAAATCTCCGATGTCAACAGGATGGATAAGACAGTGACTGTCCGCACGACAGAAGGATATCTGAATGATATCTCCAAGAGCACACTCCCGCTCAACAACGGACAGGTCATGCTCAGCGGGGAACTGTACTACTATGACAGTTACAGCTTTGAGACGGACGAGGACGGCAACACATACTATACATTCAAGCTGTCGGAGGACAAATCAAAGAACCCGTCGATACCGACCAGCGATATTGTCGGGAACACGGCGAGAGTCGGCGAGCAGGTCAACTATCAGGGGATTCCGTATTACCTGGAGCAGATGAATGAGTGGGTGCGCGATTACGCGTATCATTTCAACGAGATATACGGCGTGGAGAACGCCACAGACTACAACGGAAACACACATGAGGGCGATATCTTCTTCACCGGTGACAACACCGTGAACGGCGGACAGTACAGCCTCAAGGGCACTTCCGTGAACGACAAGCGGTATGATACTTCCAGCGGAAACGGCTATTTCATGTTAACCGCAGGGAACTTCAATGTGGAGAAGTCGATTCAGAATGACGCGAGCACGCTTGCCACACACACCGGTGAGGTGGACGGCGTGGCAAAGTATGACATCATCGACAACCTCAAGGACCTGTCCACCAACAAGGACAGAATGACATTCCGCGGAAACAACGCACAGAGCTTCCTGATCTGCCTGATGGGCGATTCCGGACTGAATGCACAAAGTGCGAACAATTTCCAGGAAATCTATGCAAACATCGAGGAATCCATCGCCAACAGCCGGTACTCGGTCAGCGGCGTGGACTCCGACGAAGAGGCAGCCAACATGATCAAGTTCCAGAATGCATACAGTCTGGCGAGCAAGATGATATCTGTGCTGAACAACTGTTATGACCGGCTGATCACCCAGACAGGAGTATAGGAGGTTTCACATATATGGCAATGAGAATTACAACTAAGATGATGCAGACCACATCACTTAGAAATCTGAATATCAACAAACTGCATCAGGAGAAGCTGATGAACCAGATGTCGACGGGCAAGAAGATCATGAGACCCTCCGACGATCCGGTCATCGCGATCCGCTCGCTCAAGCTCAATTCTTCCCTCGACAAGATTGATCAGTATTATGAGAAGAATGCATCGGACGCGGAGAGCTGGCTGGGCCTTACGCTGTCTGCGCTCAGCACCGTGAACGAGATCCTGACGAAGGATGTCAGACCAAACATCATACAGGCGCAGAGCAGTTACATGAACGTGAAGGACAGAGAGGCTGTCATCACACATCTGCGCAATGCCATGGCGGAGATCTATTCTACGGGAAATGCCGACAGCGGCGGAAGAAGTGTTTTCACAGGGTACCGCACGGATATGCCGCTGACCCTGACACAGAAAAAGACAGAGTACAACAGGATCACAGAGCAGTTTAAAAATGACAGCATCGACAAGATCACGCACGTGTATGCCGGGGATATCAACAAAATCAACGAGGGAAATTTCCAGGATGTGAAGGATATCACCAAAGAGGAGATCACAACCAACTCGATCTATCGGAAACGGTTGTCATATGAGGACATCGACCTGAAACAGAAGGTTGATGCAGATGGCAAGCCGGTGACAGATGCAGACGGAAATCCGGTGTACGAGTCCAACATTGATATCGGGTTTATGTCGGACGCAAAGTTTGACGGCGACGGCGTATCGATCGGAACGACGTCCGTGTCGGCATACGTCACAATTGACACGACAAAAGTGCCGAACGAGGCAGTGTTTACCGTGACCGATGCGACGCAGAATCCGCCGGTGGAGTTGAACGTCAGGATTCCGAAAGGGAAAGATACCGCCAATAATCCACAGGATGTTGTAATTACAGATGAACAGGGAAATCCGGCGACTCTGCCACAGGGCGTCACACTCTCTTACGGCAGTGACGGCACGATCAAGATGGAAAATACCAGTGTCGAGCCCAAGGAGACCGCAACCATCGGCAGCAATGTCACCAAGGGCGCGGACGGCAAGTCTGTCGTGGAGTTTGACAAGAAGTTTAAGACCTCATTCGCAATAGAATCCGAAAATATTTTTGCATCCGGAACCAACGACGCATACATGTCTGTTGTCGGGGAGGGGAACGCAAACAAGATCACCTACATTGCGGAGACCGGAGAAATTCTGTTTGGCAATGCGATCGCAGAGCGCCTTTTAGGGCTGCCTGCCGATCAGGAGATGCGCGTGACGTACGACAAATCCAACTGGAAGCAGCACGACCTTGATCCCGTGCACTATTTCTACACGGAGCGGGAGGGAAAGACGGCGTCAGGAAAGCCCAAGATGCTTGTGTACAATGAGAACTTCCTTGCGGATCCCGGCAAAGACGGAAAGCAGATTATTGAGTACGACGTCGGAAACAACCAGACCCTCCGCGTGAATACGACTGCGGACGAGGCGTTCAGCCACGGGCTTGGCAGAGACATTGAGGAAGTCATCTCCATGCTCGAGGAGTACGACAGCTATCAGACCAGCCTGAATGAAGTTGAAAAGCTGATCGCATCCAAGAAATACGAGGGCACGGACGACGAGCTGAAGCTCACACGGCAGAAGGAGGCACTCGAGGAGGCGATGACGCGTGTGGGAGACAAGATCAACAAGCGCACGCAGAACCTCATAGATGACTGCGATGGATACTTTGCGCAGGCACAGCTGGCAGAGACGGACTGCGGGGCGAGGGCTTCAAGACTCGACATGGTACAGAGCCGTCTGGAGATGCAGCAGACGAACTTCGGCGAGCTCGTCAGCGAGAATGAGGATGCGGACTACACAGATCTCGTCATCCAGATGAAGAGCATTGAGATGACCTATCAGGCAGCGCTGTCCTCCATCAGCTACACCATGCAGACCTCCCTGCTTGACTTTATACGCTGATTATACAGATTTGCAAACTTTGAAAGGAGCAAAATTATAAAATGGTAGAAGTAAATACTAGAATATTTGGCAGGATTGTGATCGAGGATGACAAAATTATCCGCTTTGACCATGGCATTTTGGGCTTTCCCGACCTGAAGGATTTTACCTTGATCTTTAACGAGGAGAAAGGTGCGGATTCCAGCATCAAGTGGCTGCAGTCTCTCCAGGAGCCTGGTTTTGCCCTTCCGGTTATGAACCCGGAGCTGGTAATACCGGGATACAGCCCGAAATTTGAGGCAGATCTCCTAAAGCCCCTAGGAGACAATCTTGACAGCGAAAATATACTCATGTTTGTCACAGTGACAGTGCCCAAGGACATCACCAAGACCACAGTGAACCTCAAGGCGCCGATTATTGTCAGCATAGAGAACCTCAAGGCAGTACAGCTGATCTGTGATGATGATGCATACAGTGTGAAGTACAGCATCTACGAGCAGTTGATGGCGCAGAAGGCAGTACAGGCATAGGCGACAAAAGGAGGCAGGTGAAAATATGCTGGCACTATCAAGGAAAAAGGGCGAAGCCCTGATGATCAATAACGATATTGAGATCACCGTGCTCGACATCAAAGGAGAGCAGGTCAAAATAGGTATCAGCGCACCTAAGGAGGTGCCTGTGTACCGCAAGGAGGTATACCTCCAGATTCAGGAAGCCAACAAGGAGGCATCTGCAAACATGGAAGGCATGGAGCAGCTGGCAAGCCTGTTTGGCGGCAAATAGAATATATGTGAAATGGTACACGAAATGGGAGGGCAGCCGTATGGCTGCTCTCTTTTGGTATCCATCAATCCTGAATCTGCGAGGCTGTCATTCCTCCGCCTCGCGTAGGAAGATTTATTCTGCGTCATTTGCACAAGCTATTTGGCGCCAGCTCCTGAGAAAATACATGAGAAATTGATGCAATTGTTTGGATTACATAAAAAATAAAGCCAACAATTAGACAACTCGCAGAA
Source organism: uncultured Lachnospiraceae bacterium (assembly GCA_947175845.1). Taxonomy (GTDB): domain Bacteria; phylum Bacillota; class Clostridia; order Lachnospirales; family Lachnospiraceae; genus COE1. Next base: position 18,336 of record CAMWOK010000020.1, read on the forward strand.
ATGTGCATATAGCACGTGACAACTGAGCACAATTGTACATATATATCAGAATTATCAAAATATTCTGAATTTTTTTGTGGGGGTTGCATAATGAAAATTTTTGTAGTAATATAAATGACAGATATAAAGTTACATAAAATATTGCCGATATAAAAGGTAAGCAGCATAAGTCATGTACTATTCCTTTCGTTAATAACCGGTTCCGGCTGTGTAAGCAGGCGCGCCAACCAGCGGCCGGGATCGGATATTATAAATAAAACTAAATAAGGAAAATAAAAGCGCGTACCGCAAAAAAGGATAAAAGGATTTATTCGGCGGTACACCCGGATAAGGATGTCCGGGCAGGCAAAACAAGGAGGTAAATTTATGGTAGTACAGCACAATCTTAGAGCTATGAACGCTAACAGAATGTTAGGCATCACGCAGGGAACACTTTCCAAGTCAGCAGAGAAGCTTTCTTCTGGTTACAAAGTAAACAGAGCAGCAGACGATGCGGCAGGTCTTTCAATTTCCGAGAAAATGAGAAAGCAGATCAGAGGTCTTTCACAGGCTTCTTTGAACGCAGAAGATGGTATCAGCGCAGTGCAGACAGCAGAAGGCGCCCTGACAGAAGTTCATGACATGTTACAGAGAATGAACGAGCTGGCAGTGAAGGCTTCCAACGGAACGAACGCGCTCTCTGATCGTCAGACAATCCAGGATGAGGTTGATCAGCTCCTCACAGAGATCGACCGTGTATCTGAGACAACCAAGTTCAATGAGACCTATCTGCTGAAGGGCGGCAAGGACTCCAAGACAGTTTCTGTAAATGCACAGGATGCAGGTATCGAAGGTACATTGACACAGAATACAACCAAAGCTACATTCACCATGAATGAGTTAAAGCTGGGTGATACGATCAAGATTGGCGGAACAGAGTACACAATCGGTGATAGCACAGCAAATGTTAAGGCGTCCATAGCAGCAACAGCTGGCGAGCTTGTTACGGTTGATGGCACACAGTACACTGTAGTAGCTGCAGCTGGCGAGGAAAATGCTGATAAGAATATGCTGACACTTGACAATATCAAGGCAAAGATAGCAGACGGAAGCACAGCGATCTACAAGGGCAAGACGATGGTTGCTATGAAGAAGGATGCTACTACACCTGGTACTGGTGCAGGTACAGCTGAAGTTGATTATCAGAATCCGCAGGTAATCACAGATGCACAGGCATACAAGATGATCGCTCAGGAGTTGAAGCTGGCAAGCAGCATCGGTACAGACACATCTGCTACAGTTAAGGCTGCTCCTACAACTGCAACAAACGGTAAGGTTGAGTTTAATCTTACAAAGGGTACCGTGGACAGAAAAGAAGGTTTGACATTTGCACTTCATGTAGGCGCAGATGCAGATATGACCAACAAGATCTCTGTTCAGATCGATGCTCTTGATACAGCAGGACTTGGTATCAAAGGTCTTAATGTAAAGGACAGCACGGGCGCATCAGCAACATATGCAATCGATGCGATCGCAGACGCAGTGTCTCATGTATCTGCTCAGCGTTCAC
>CAMWOK010000021.1 GCA_947175845.1 uncultured Lachnospiraceae bacterium
CCTGTTTCCGTGCCCGTCATGTCAATGCGCACCAATTGCCCCGTACTCTTTTCTTTGACAAATGCCTGCCCATTCTGAAAGCCGGACACTAACAGCCAGTCCGCATGAGCAGGGATTGCTGTCTCTGCTGCCGCAACGCTAAAGAACAGGAGACTTGCTTCGTTATACTCCTCATACTTCACTTCCGTCCTTATGGAAACATTTTGATACACCGGAATGAGCGTAGTAACCGGATCATATGCTTCAAAAACAAATTCTACATGTGTATCACCCCAAAGGCGTTGCGGTCCTTTGTCCCCTACCTTAGCGGAAATTTCGATTTTATCCGCCTGTAGTCCTGCCATTGCCGTAGTTCCGTTACACACCATCAGTGCTGCCGCCAGAACGATGCCGGCCAATTTATTTACTTTCATATATCTGATCCTCTCTTTCTTTACTCCCATAGCCATAACAGCCATGATCTTCTTTGCACTGCCCTTCTTCTCGACGCACTTGAGCGTAACTGCAGGACGTGCGTGAATCCCCAACGCATCCTAAACTGTGTAACCGTATACTTTCACGATGTAAATCCTCCTTGGTATATGTTTATTACTTCTATCTATTATCAAATATAATCTCTGCTTTGTCAAGAGCAGGCGAAGCGGACCACACGACTTATGTTAATACATACAATTAAAATCCTAAAAGGTCCTAACTACGTGAAACCACTGCTCCCACTAATCACGCAGACAGCCACATTAAAGTAACCTTAAAAAAACCTTTAATTATGGTGCAGCTTATGTTATGATATCTTGTGTTCACACTGTCCGATAGCGCAGTATGAACACTCCCGAACTCATTTTACCGTTTCAAATGTTTGGAGGAAACATGTCAATAAAAAAACTGTGGGGTGATTCCTGCTTTGACCGTTACTTTTTCCTGGTCCTGATAGCGATTCAGATACTGATGTCTTTTACATTTCTGGGCCACATTCATATCCCGCCGATCTCTGTCACGATCGCGTGTCTTCCGATCCTGGCCGCCGGATGCCTGTTTGGACCTATGCAGGCTGTGATCGTTGCGATTGTCTTTGGAATCGCAGGCATATTCAAGGCGTCTGCTTCCTATGTGCTGCCGGCGGATGCCGTGTTCTCACCGTTCTCGAGCGGCGCCCCTGTCAACAGTCTTGTGCTGAGCATCGGGACGCGGGTGCTGTTTGGCTGTCTTGTCGGCGTTGCGTTCCAGTGTGCGCGAAAGTGCAGACACAGCCGTGTGTGGATTGGGCTGACTGCAGCCGCCACGCCAAAAATCCACTCGCTGATTGTCAACACCGCATTTGGACTGCTGTTTCCGGCACATGGAAGAACGTTCCAGACAGCACTGCGCTGGAGGCTCAATGATATGGTCTTTGTCCTTTTCTGCGTCGTTGTCATCGAGTTGCTGTGGACCGTGTACCAGGGTGATTTCGTACAGCGCACCCGCATGTGCATTGACCAGTCCTTTAACAATCCGTATACCTCCAAAAAGAGCAGCCTGTTTTTTCTGGGGTTTGAACTGTTTCTGGTGTGCATGTCCGTCTTTACAGCGATTTATTTCTCGCAGCGGGAATCCTACATGCTCGAGCGGCACGGGGTGGCGGTGTCGAGCACGATCTCCTCTGATTTGCTGCTTTTGCAGATACAGTTCTTGATCGCTTCTCTGGCGATGAATGTCATCACGGTGATCCTGCTGACCTCAACCTACAAATATATGTCCTACAAGGAGTATCTGGTGGAGATCGATGCGCTGACCGGCGTGATGGGGCGCAGGATGTTTCTCTATTACTGTGATAAGGCACAGAAAACGAACGCCTCCGCCGACTGCGTGCGCACTGGTTGGTTTCTGTTTGTGGATGTGGATTACTTTAAGGATATTAACGATACTTTCGGGCATTCTGCGGGAGATACGGTTCTGCGGGAGATTGCACAGCATCTGCAGCACCTCTTCACAGATGCCGGCAAGGTGGGACGCATCGGCGGAGATGAGTTTGCCGTCATTCTGGAAGAGCCCCTCGCGCAGCAGGAGGTAGAGCGGCGGCTAAAGCAGTTCCTTGAGAACATTTCCGGCATACTGCCCGCCTGGACGGTAAGCTGCAGCATCGGCGCATATCAGTTTGCGTTTCCGCAGACAGTGAAGCGCCTGTTGGAGGATACGGATGTGATCCTGTACCAGGCAAAGAAAAACGGGCGGGCGGGCTATGTGATGCGCGCGTGTGACAGCGACGGGACATCCGCCCTCACTGGGTCAGGTTCTTCAACCATTTTCCCTTGAGCGCACGCGGCCCGCAGACCAGAAGCTTCCCTGCCTCCTCAAGCGCCGACATGGCATAGACCACATAGACCGGAAGGCCAAAGACCACCGCCGAGAGAAAGACCGCCGGAAGCCCGATACACCAGACGCCGACCAGGTTTGCAAGGAAGCAGTGCAGGTTGTCGCCGCCGCTGCGCAGGATGCCGCAGATTACCATATACACGACGGTGCGAAGCGGTATGGACAACGCCATAATCACAATCATGACGCGCAGATATCCCCTCGCCTCCGCGCCAATCTGAAACAGGGACAGCAGTGCGGGCGCTGCGAGCGCGGTCAGCGCGCCTGCACCCGCACCCACCAGAACGGACACGGCTGTCAGTATCCTGCTGCAGCGCTTTGCCTGGTCGAATGCCCCTGTGCCGAGCAGCGTTCCGAGCATGACGGCAGTTGCTGTTCCGAAGCCGCCGCAGAACAGAAGCGCGATCCCCTGCAGGGTACTGATAATCTGCAGCGATGCCTGCGCCTGCGTGCCCGTATACTTGTACGCCACATTGTACAGGTTGTTCCCGACAGCGTACACCACCTCACCCAGAATCAGGAGCGCGCCATACTGAAAAAAACGTCCTGTCATCTCCCGCGGAATCCTCACAAACTCCCTTACTGGTCCGTAGATGGCCGGCTTTTTGACCAATATGTAACCGAGGCTGACTGCAAGTTCCACCGTCCGCGCAAACACCGTCGAGACGGCAGCCCCCTGTATCCCCATCCTTGGAAATCCTGCAAGGCCGAATATCAGCAGGCAGTTGCCCGCCGTGTTGCACAGCAGCGAGACGACTGCGGCCGCCATGGGCACCCTGGTTTCCCCGATGCTGCGCAGGGCGGTTGCGCAGGTGCAGTTGAGGGCGTACAGCAGAAAGCACACGCTCAAAATGCGTATGTATCCTGTGCCCTCCCGAATTACCGCCTCATCCATCGAGTACAGACAGATGACGCGCTCCGGCACCGCCGCGGACACTGCCATAAACACCAGCGCAAGCGCGGTCGCGCCGATCAGCAGGATGCCTGTATAATTGTGGATATGTACATAGTCCTTCTTTCCCCAGAACTGGGAGATGAACATTGCCCCCGCCGCCGCGATTCCGTTGGCCAGCACCAGATACAGCAAAAACCACTGGTTTCCCATGGCGGAGGCCGTGATTGCCACCTCCCCGAGCTGCCCCAGCATAAAGACATCCAGCGTGTTGACCAGGGAGCTGACCAGGTTCTGCATCACCACCGGAAGGCCGATCGCCGCCGCACATTTCACATAATCCATTCTTGTCTCTGCGTTTAATATATCCACAAATGCCTCCCCAATTTTACCTGTTTTTTGCAAGATGCCCGAGCCATCGGCCGCTTTTTATCCGCCGCACAAAGCACGCGGATCGAAACAGCCAGTCCACGCCCATGGCCGCCCAGACTCCCAGCAGTCCCATATCAAAATACAACACAAACAGATAGCTCATACCAATGCGGAACACCCACATGGAAACGACAGATATCACCATCGTGTAACTTGCGTCAAAGACAGCCCGCATGGCATTTGGCAGCGCAAAGCCTGTAGGCCACAACAGCATGGCGCAGACCGAGTGAAAGATGACCACGCGCACTGCCATCTCTGCCGCCTTTGGCGTGACCGCATACATCCCGACAATACTGCGCGCGGACAGTATCAGAAGCAGATTCAGCCCAGCCATGCCAGCGTACGCGTACCGCATCAATTTTTTCACATAGCGGACTGCCGCGTCCAGTTCCCCCGCGCCGGCAGTCTGCCCGACCACTGTAATCATTGCCACGCCGACAGCCGATGCAGGAATCACGGCGACGCCCGCCACCACACCCGCGATGGCGTTGGCGGTGATCGCCGTAGTTCCAAGTCCCGCAATCAGACTCTGCACAAGTATCTTCCCAACCTGAAAGATGCAGTTGTCCATTCCGGTCGGTATCCCCACGCGCATAATCCGGCGCACGATATCCGGCGCAATCCGCACTCTGAACGTGCCGCTCAGGTGAATCGGCCTGCGCCTATCCAGCAAAACCACGTACATGATGACCGCCCCGAGAACCCTGGAAATCAAAGTGGAGAGCGCCACGCCGTACACCCCGGCATGAAACATTAGTATCAGCACGGCATTGCCTGCAATATTGACAATGTTGGTCAGTATTGATATCTCCATGGTGATCCGCGAATTTCCCATGGCCCTGCTGAGCGCGGAACTCGCGTTATAGATCCCAAGAAACGGGAACGAGAAAGCCGTAATGTAAAAATAGATGACGGCATTGTGCATCACATCGTCCTCCACCGTTCCGAACACAGCGCCCAGAATCAAGCGGTTGCACGCTATGGACACAAGCGCCACAGCCAGCGATATCCCGGTGACACACAGCAGCAGCTGGTCGGCGGTCCGCACCGCCTTCTCGCGCTGGTTCTCCCCCAGATGATGGGCGGCTGCCACCGCACCGCCCGTGGAGAGGGAACAGAACATGTTTATGAGCAGAATATTGATGGAATCCACGAGGGAGACGCCCGAGACTGCCGCCTCTCCCGCGCTGGAGACCATGATGGAGTCTGCCAGCCCCACAGTGATTCCGAGAACCTGCTCCATAATCAGCGGCAGGATAAGTTGCCAAAGCTGCTTTCCTGTAAAAATCTCTTGTTTTGTATCCATCATCATCCACCTGCTTTTTCTCTCAGAGCTGCTCCGTCATGCTGCACGCCGTCCACCTGCCCTCTGTCAGGCACAGCGTTTTGATCTCATAGGGCGCAAATTCCAGCGCTTCCTGCGCGCCGTCCGCGGACACCGTCGCCGCCGCGCTCTGCCCCTGCGTCTCAAACATCCGCACGACAAGCATGCCGCGGTCATACTCTGACGCCTTCACAGCGGAGACATGCACCGTTTCGCTGTCAACGCGCACAAGGCTGCCGCGGCGCAGCCATTCCTCTCCTGCATGGCTGCTGTCCCCGAGACAGGACACCGGCATGTGCAGAAAATCCGCCTCGGCAAACAGACGCTCTTTGCGCATCTCCATTTCATGAGGGATCAGCACCAGCTCATAGTCATAGCAGCCCTGGTTCATAAAACGTCCCTCAAGGTTCTGCGCAAGTTCCCCTCTCCCCCCGCGCGCAAACGAGGAGCTGCGTAGCAGAATCAGGCGGTACTCTGCCCCTGCCTGCAGGAAGCCATAGACACAGTTGTTGAGCACTGCGATGCCGCTGCCATCCCTGTCCTGCGTGATATCTGCAAAACGGTGCTGGTAGTGCTCCATGTTGCGGTCAAAGCAGTCAATCTTGTCCTCCGCCAGAAATGCGGTCTCGGTAAATACTCTGGGATGTTCCGCCGCCACTGGCAGATTGCAGGTAATCATCCGCTGCTTCTCCGCGCTGCGCAGCTTCAGGCGCATTTTCAGGCAGTCGCTTCCCTTCTCGAGAATGTAGTCCACCATCATCTCGGACTTTTCGTATTCCAGGAAAAACCGAAGGATTGCGCGCATATGGTTTGTCTCGACAACCCTGCTTCCCGTCACGCAGAACGCCCCGCAGGATTCCTCCGTCCACACATGCTCGCCCCAGGAACCGCGGTCATCCTTATACACTGCAAACGATCCGCTGCCTGCCAGAAGCTCTTTTTCGGCCTTCACAATCGATGATGGTGCGCCAGTTTTCATATCGAAACAGACGCGCAGCACCCCGTTGTCCAGCACGTTCTCCTGCGCAGAAAGCGTGCTCTCCTGCGCGGTGAGATCGGGGCCTTCGCTGATTACACGATAAAGCGCGTAGCCGTACGCCGGCACATCCGCCTCGAACAGAAGGATCTTTCTTGCATCCGGCGCAAAGTTGTCAAAGGAGGACTCGGCGTAGGCAATCTCTTTCCCTGCCGCGTCCCGTATGCGGGTATTTTTCTTTTCCGCCCGGGGCACATAGACGCTCGCGCTGCAGATGCCCCTGTAATCCGTTCCCGTGGGATTTACCAGAAGCAGCGGAAAGCCCTCCCCTCTTGTGTCGAGTCTGTTGGCAATCGCCTGTATCGCATTTTCGGCGATCTCTTCCGCCGCGGCAATCGCGCCTCCTAACTCCATGCATGTCCGGTTTCTGGCCGGCTCGATACTCGTCCCCGCCAGAATGTCGTGAAACTGGTTGAACAGCAGCGTCTTCCACGCGCGCTCAAGCGCCTGCGCCGGGTACTGGTAGCTCTCCACGCCCATGCGCAGCGCCATCACCGCCATGGCCTCCGCCTTTAAAAGCGACCATTCCGCGCGGCGGTTCAGCGTCTTAATCTCACAGTCCGAGCTGTAGCATCCAAAGAAGATGCGCCCCATCTCGCGGCTGACCTCTGGTATCTTATCAGGCTCCACCTGCTCAAAAAACTCCCCTATGGTGGAAAAATCCATCTCCACGTCCTCCCGCTCTTTGCGCATCTCATAGATGGTGTGGATATTGTCAATGGTGGGGCCGCCGCCATGATTTCCCACACCGTAAAAGACAGCCATTCTGTCGTAGTTGTACGCGTCGAGCGCCTCGAGGCTCTCCGCAAGATTCCACTCTAACGCCGGTCTTGTCCACGCCATGTACTCCCCTCCGGTGCGCTCTGTGATCACGCTGCTGCCATCCTTCGCCCTCCACGTGAAGACGGGCGGAACCTGCACATGCTTCTTGTCCGGCCGGGACATCAGATAATACCGGATTTTGCATCCGCTGCAGATTGCGGGCATGTTCGAGCCATGACCGAAACTGTCGACATTGTATGCAGTCACCACATCTTTGTCAAAATTTTCACGGACAAATTTCTTACTGTACAGAAAATGGCGTATCAGCGCCTCGCCCGACGGGAGGTCGCAGTCCGGCTCTACCCACATGCCGCCCACGATCTCCCATCTTCCCTCTTTGACGCGCTCCTGAATGCGCGCAAACTGTTCCGGGCAGTTTTCTTTCATCCAGGCGAGAAACGAGATGCTCGACTGGGTAAACTTAAAGTCCGCAAACTCATCCAGCCGGTCGAGCGCGGAGACGAACGAGGACTTCACCTCCTGCATTCCCTCCGCCTTCTGCCAGAGCCAGACGGGGTCAATATGGGTATTTCCAATCATATGAATCTTTTTCTTTTCCATCATCATTCTCCATTTTGCTGCTGCATCGTGATTTCTGCACATATTGTGCTGCTGCCTGCAAGCCGCCTGCTGTAAGCGTCCGGCTGGCTTCCGCCCGCGAAGATACGAAACACGCCCGGCTCGTACACCCGGCTGCCGTCATCCCGAATTATCTCAAACTGCTCTGCGTCAATCACAAACGTCACTTCCCGCTGCTCACCCGGCTGCAGAAAGACACTCTGAAACTGGCAGAGTTTGTGGTGGGGCACCCTCACCGACGCCTCCAGATCTTTCACGTAAATCTGAATAATCTCCCTGCCCGCAACTGCGCCTGTATTCTTTACGCAGACGCTTCCACAGACTGCTTCCCCCGCACAAAAGGTGTCGGGAAGCGTCAGATGGCTGTACGCAAAGGTGGTGTAGGAGAGTCCGAATCCAAACGGAAACAGCGGATCCTCCCTCAAAAACTTGTAGGTTCTGCCCTCCATGGAGTAGTCCGTAAATTCGGGCAGGCTGTTTTCATTGTGGTAGAAGGTCACTGGAAGCCTTCCGCTGGGACTGTACTTTCCAGCCAGCAGTTCTGCGATGACCTTCCCCCCGAGCCCTCCGGGATACCACGCCTGAATGATGGCGTCCGCATGCTCGTTTCCGTATTCAAAGTCAATCGCACTCCCCGACAGGTTCACAAGGACGACAGGGGTATTCCGCCCGCAGGCGGTCCGCACAAGATCCCGCTGACACTGCGGCAGATACAGGTCAGCCTTGTCGCCGCCCATCTCCTTATCTGCCATCTCCTCCCCCTCTATCGTCTCGTCCAGCCCCGTGACAAGGATGACCACATCCGCCTCGTCCGTCATTCCCTTCACCTCACCCAGGCGGTCTCCGGCATAACCGGGATCTTCTAGCTTATATTCATACAAATGTGAGCCCTCGCAATAGTTTACCCGCGCGTCTGCAAATTCCGCCCGGATTCCCTCCAGAACGGTGATATACCGGTTGGCTGTGCCGTGGTAGTTGCCCTCAAGCGCGCTTATCGAGTTCGCGTTGGGTCCGATCACGGCAATCGTCCTGAGTTTCTTTTTGTCAAGCGGCAGAATCCCGTTGTTTTTCAGAAGAACCATGGAATTTCTTGTCATCTCCTCGTTTACTGTCTGGTGCTGTCTGCAGTCCACAACATCCATACCGATGGAATCAAACGGAGTCTCTTTGTCGAACATCCCAAGCTTCATGCGCGTGGTCAGAAGCCTTGTGCAGGATGTGCGGATCATCTCCTCGGTGATCTTGCCCTCCGCATACGCCTGCATAATATATGCGTACATATTGCCGCAGTTGAGATCACAGCCATTTTCAAGCGCCATCTGCACCGAGTCCGTCGGCGTGACCGTCACCCCGTGGTGCAGATGGAAGTCCGAGACGGCCCAGCAGTCCGAGGTTATGTATCCCCCAAATCCCCACTTGCCGCGCAAAAGTTCCACCAGCAGCGTCCTGCTGCCGCAGCACGGCTCCCCGTTTGTCCTGTTGTAGGCGCCCATAAAGCCTTCCACGCCGCAGTCCACCAGGCGCTTAAATGCGGGGAGATACGTCTCCTCCATATCCCGGGGCGTCGCCACGGCATCGAACTCGTGGCGCACCTTCTCCGGGCCGCTGTGCACGGCAAAATGCTTGGCGCAGGCTGCCGCCCTGAGATATCTCGGGTCATCCCCCTGCAGCCCCTCCACAAAGGCAGCGCCAAGACATCCTGTCAGATAGGGGTCCTCCCCGTAAGTCTCCTGTCCGCGCCCCCATCTCGGGTCGCGGAAGATGTTCACGTTTGGCGACCAGAAGGTGATTCCCTTATAGATGCCATAGTCCTCGTATTTCTGGTACATGTTGTACTTGGCGCGCCCTTCCACGGAGATGACCTGCGCCACCCTCCTGATTAACTGCGCGTCAAATGCCGCCGCCATGCCGACAGCCTGCGGGAACACGGTCGCCATCCCGCACCGCGCCACGCCGTGCAGCGCCTCATTCCACCAGTTGTAAAAGGGAATGTCCACATGCTCCACCTTCGCCGCCCCGTACAGCATCTGCGAGGCGCATTCTTCCAGCGTCATATGCGCTGTCATGTCCGCCGCCCTCTCCTCGAAGGACAGCGTCTCGTCCTGATATCGTTCCATATTCCTTGCCCATGCCTTTCTCACATCGTTTCATTTTCCAACAGGTTCACGCGCCGGACATCCCCTGTGTGGACATCTATTTTCATCGTCTCTATCGCATCGTGCCCGATGTGAAACACAACATCATTACCCAAAATATGCAGTGTGCCCTCCTGGTCTCTGCCCTCCGTCTCAAGCAGGCGGATCACGACAGCGTCCCCGTCCTCCGCCAGCTTTGTCCAGACAGGTTCCACCCCGCAGCCCTCGACCCAAAATGCGGAACACACGCCGGACTGCGCTGCACCGTCGTGAACGTTGTCCGCAAGGCTCAGATACGGGATGCCGAGCTGTCCTGCCATGCGGTACCGCTCTTTTTGCGAGATCGCCTGCCCGTGCGGGCGCAGCAGAAAGCAAAACTCCTGGCTGCCGATGTCCGCATACTCGTACCCCTCAAGCGGATTGTACCAGTTCTTTCCGCTGCCCTGCGCAAAGATGGCGCTGCGCGCAAGCGGGAGGCGCAGCACATTGTTTTGCAGCACGTAGGTATACTTGCCGTCATTGGCAATGCAGAGTCCGGCCTGCCCTGTCTGTGTGACGTCGAGGAAGCGGTGCATACTGCGCTCCTCCCCGTCTGCCTCCGCGTGGCGCACCGTGCCGCAGGCACATTCTGCAAGCACCGCTGCACAGCCGGACGCAAGCGGCAGCTGCATGTGCAGCATCCGCCATTGCTGGTTCCAGAACAGGCGGTTTCTCACCAGAATCTCCCGCGCATCATGATACAGTATATACTCCTGGCTGAGCCTGCTGCCGCCGTTTTCGCTCTCGTAGACCGCCCGCACTACCTTGCGCATACAGCCGCTCTCCACCGTCTCAAGTTTTTTGAACCGGAGCACCTCCCCGCTGTCCTCGAAGCGCATTTCCTGCCTTCCGCCCCAGCTGTCCCGCTCGTCGATCTGGACTGGAAAAGACACCGCACCCTGCAGCGCCTCGTACCCATGCTCTTTATCGCGGAGGCTCTCAAGAAAGCCCGCCTCGCCAAACCGCGCGCGGATGTAGTCGTTTTCCAGAAGATATGGGTTCCAGTCCCCCTCGCCACACACGTTTCTCTCGAGGGAAAATTCCGGCTCCCTGCGCACGTCGCACGCTTTTTTGGGCAGTTCGGGCACCGTGCGGTAGACGGCAAATCCCGCCGCCGGGATCTCCGCGTCAAAGACGATCGCGCGCCTGCCGCCAAGGTTGTAGTTGCGCGCTTTCGCTGCCGTGTAGGTGCGCTGGTACGCAATCTCCTCCCCGTCCGGGTTGAGGAGTGTCAGGCCGTCCTTGCAGAACCAGTTGATTTCCACACATACCGGCCCGCGGTAGGCTGCACCGTCCGGGTTGAACAGAAACAGCGGAAATCCCCGCCCTGTGGTATCCAGCGCGTTCGCAATATTCTGCATGGACAGCGTCCAGATTTTTTTGCACTCCGCGCACACGCCTAAGAGCTGGCGGACCGCCTCGTCCCGTGCCGCCTTTATCGCCGTGCCGCCCAGCGTGTCGTGGAACTGGCAAAACAGCAGCGTCTTCCACAGCTCCTTCATTCTCCCTTCCAGCGGATTGTGCGTCCCGGTCAGAATGCGCTCCATCACAAGCATCCCGTCCGCCTTTTTCAGCCGTTCCTGCGCAAGGCGGTTATGACGTTTGAGCGCGCCGTCCATGGAGTAGCAGCCTGTGTTCACCTTGTCGAAAAACCCTTCTCTCACAGGAAGCGCCTGTTGCTGCTCCTGCGTGAGGCTGTCAAAAAACTGCCGGAACGATCCGAAATAAACCGCGCAGTTGTTCCTGCCCGCAAAGTCGGCCTGAAGGGACTGCACAGCCTCGATATTCTGCTTTGTGGGGCCGCCTCCGTGGTTTCCCACGCCATAGCAGCATACCATGTTGTGCAGCCCGGCACTGTCTGCCGCTTTTAGCGCCATCTCCATCGCTTCCTTAGTCGACTCGCAGAACCATGTCGTGTACTCGCTTGGCAGGCTGACGGCGTTGACCTTGCTGCCGTCCGCACTCCTCCACTGAAACACAGGCGTTTCCAGGCGGGGACGCATAAAGACATACTCGTCCATCCCGCTCTTTTTCAGTATCTGCGGCAGCGCGGGATTGTGGCCAAAGCTGTCCACATTGGATCCCGTTCTGCAGATCTGTCCAAACTTTTCTTCAAAATAGCGCTGTCCGTACAGTCCCTGACGGACAAACGCCTCCCCGCAGGGAAGGATACAGTCGGGCTCGATAAACCAGCCGCCGGTCAGCTCCCACCTGCCCTGCGCCACACGCTCTTTGATCTCCGCAAACATCTCGGGCGCAATCGTCTCTATCCACTCGAAAAACGCGGAGGAAGTGGACGTAAATTTCATGTCTGGATACTCCCGCATCCGGTCGAGCGCCGAGGAAAATGTCGCCTTTACCTCCTGCATCCCCTCGTCCCAGTCCCAGAACCAGACCGGGTCGATATGGGAGTTTCCTATCATATACAGTTCTTTCCTCTCCATGTCTGTCACCCTGTTCCTTTCCGTGTCAATTGTAGCGAAATGTCTCCTTCATGGGCTTAAACCATGGGTTGTAGTACGTGGCGAACTGGCGCTTTGCCTCCGCAAGTCTCGCGTCGGCATCCGCCACCACATTGGCGCCGATATGCCCGAACGTGTAGCCGTCAAAATGCCGTCTTGTCAGCTTCTCAAGGCTTTCCCGCCACCGCAGCTCATCCGACCCGATCCGGCTGCTAAATCCGCCCCATACCGTATCGCCCGCAACCAGAAAAGCGTAGCCGTTGCAGTCCAGCGCAAAGCACACGCTCCCCGGCGTATGCCCCGGCGTGTGCAGCACCTCCATAGATATCCCGTTTCCAAACGAGAATGTGTCGCCCTCCGCGAGCCTGCCGTCCACCGGACAGGGCGGAAAGTCCCTTCCATACAAGAGCGCCGCGGTCGTCCGCACCGGATCGCCCTCCTCCACCTGCCGCACATCCGCCTCGTGCAGGTACAGCCTGCATCCATATTTTTCCTTAAAAAGCGCCGCAGCACCCACATGGTCGTAGTGCCCGTGCGTGCCGTAGACAGCCCGGATGTCCTCCGGCGCAAACTGCAGCCTGCGTATGTTGTCAGCGATCGCCTCAAACCCGTCCGGCGTTCCGCAGTCGATCAGATACAGTCCCTGCGTCCCTTCTATTAAATATGCGGTGGCATCGTACCCGTGCGACAGGGAGACCCCCGCAACCTGATATACATAAGGCATCAGTTTCATATGGATTGCGCTCCTTTGTAGTTGTAGGCGGCGTCCCTGCACGTGATGGTGAACTTTTTGGTCACAAGGTCCGCGCGCAGCACCGCCTCACAGCCGCCGCTTCTCCTCGTAATCTCAAGCATCTCGTCCGGCAGGTCCGAAAGGACAATCTCGCCGTCAAATGCCTTGTACTCGTTGCGTATCCGCATCAGCTCGCACAGCTTTTTCACGACCGGCCGCTGCACTGCCTGCTCAATCTCCTCCACCGTGTAGTTGTGCCTGCTGATGTTGCGCGGAAAGTCTGTTCTCTGCATCAGCTCATAGTCGTTCTCCCCCGCCAGCAGTCCCATGTAGTACACCTGCGGAACCCCGGGCGCGAAGAACTGGATCGCGCGGGCTAACAGATATGCCTGGTCATCCTCCCCAAGCGCAGAGTAGTAGGTGCAGTTGATCTGGTACACGACGGGCTTGTCCTTTGCCTTCTCTGAGAAATCCATCTTGAAATTTGCCCCGTGCGCCTCTGTCTGCCTGGCAACAAACTCAAGCTCCTCCTCGCTGAGCAGATCCCACACATCCACCATGCCTATTCCGTCGTGGGTGTCGAGCGTCGTGTACTGGTTGCGCGGACAGATTTCCATCCAGTGTCTTAACCGCCTGCTGTTGTTGGTGTAAAGCGTGTGCAGCACCAGCACCGGGAGCGCAAAGTCATAGACTGCATAGCCCCTCTGGGCAATCTTTAGCTGGATTGTGTAGTGGTCGTGTATCTCGGGAAGCATGGGAATCTGTCTCTCATCGAGAATCCGCTGTACGCGCTCCATCAGCTCCCACATCTCCGGCTCCACAAAAAAGCAGGACGTCCCGTATTTTTTCGTCGCAAACGCAAACGCATCCAGCCGGATCATGGATGCGCCATGCTCCATCAGAAACCGCAGGGAGTTCTCCACAAACTCCCAGGTCGTGTCCGACTCCATATTCAAATCCATCTGTTCCTCACTGAATGTGCACCAGATTTCCTCCGCCGTGCCGTCCGCAAACGCAATCAGCTCGCAGGGCGCATGATCTTTGCGCTTGTTGAGCATGGCCACCTCGTCCGCCGTGGGCGTTTTCTGCGGCCAGAAATCCTTGAAGCGAAGAAACATATCCTTGTACTGCGACGCGTCGTGCTTCTCCACAAAGTCCCGGAACTGCACAGACTGGCGGGAGAGATGATTAATCATAAAATCAAACATCAGTTCATAGTCCGCCGCGAGCGCCCGCACATCCTCCCAGTCCCCGAAGGCGGGATCCACCTCCTCATATGTCAGCGGCGCAAATCCGCGGTCTCCGCTGCTTGGAAAGAACGGGAGTATGTGGACAGAGCCGATCGCGCGCGCAAAATGTCTGTCCAGCACCGATTTCAGTTCTTTCAGGTTTCTGCCAAAGCTGTCAGCGTAGGTTATCAGCATAATTTCATTTTTCATAAGCGTTCCTCCGTAAAGGTTATTTTGAACAGCCGCGCGCTGTCAGGGGGCTGCCGGATGCAGACGGCATGGCTTGCTTCTGGTACTGCCATGTGCAGGGCAGCGCCGCTGGATAGGCCAGCGCGATCTCTTTTATGTCCGCCGCCTCCTTTTTCAGCGCGCCGATCGGGATGACAATCGTCTCGTCCGATGTGCTGTTTGTCCTCCAAACTGCCAGGTGCGCGCCGTGGTCGTTTCTGAGGCCGAGCGCAAAAACCTGCGCGTCAGGGTCCGGCAGTCCCAGCGGCCAGAACGGATAAGACTCCTTGATCTGGCTGCGGAAGGATTTGTAGTAATCGAGCGCTTCCTTTATGAGTGCCTTGTTCGCGGCGCTGAGCCTGGCCAGGTGGCCGCTCTGATGGATCCTCATGGTCATGGCGTTGACCATGTTGAAAGCCGTCTGCTCCGGATCTGCATCACACAGCGGATAGGACCACACTGCGTTCTGTTCCGGCGGGAGCGCAGCGGGCGCCGCAGCCGCTATCGCCGCGTAGCTTGTGTATGTTGTCTGGTCGGAGCTGGACTGGATGCTGTGGCGGCGCAGCAAGGCGTCGTTGATGCGCATGCCGCCGCTCCCGCAGTTCTCTATGATCAGCTGCGGATAGCGCGCAAAGACACCGTCCAGCCATGTCAGATACGCCCGGTTGTGCCCGAGCAGGCCGTCCCCCGCGCTGTCCGCCTCGTGCGTTGTCCCGAGCCCAGCGTTGATGTTGTAGTCCATCTTGATGTATCCGGCGCCGTAGTCCTCCACCAGCCGGCGGATCACCTCGTCAGCAAACGCGCGCACCTCGGGATTGCGGTAGTCGAGCTGATAGCGGCCGTGGTCGATCACGCGCTTCCCGTGGCGCAGGAAAAACCAGCTGTCGGGCTTCTGCGCCGCGATCGGACAGTGAATCCCCATCACCTCGAGTTCCAGCCACAGCCCCGGAACCATCCCCTTACTGCGGATGTAGGAAAGCACTCTGTCAAGCCCGTTTGGAAAGCGCTGCGCGCTCGGCTCCCACGCGCCGACCCGCGACCACCACGATCCGTCGGCGTACCACCCGGCATCAATGGTATAGTACTCGCAGCCGATCTCCGCGGCCGCGTCGATCAATGGGTATTCCTTCTCCTCGGTGGGATCGCCTCCCAGACAGTTCATAAAATCATTGAAGATAACCGGAAGGCGCTCGTTGTCCTCGTTGGGCCTGCGCATGCGTCGGCGGTATTTTGTCATCTCACACACCGCGTCGGCAAAGCCCTCCGTTGTGACTGCGACCGCCGCGTGCACTGACGTGAAGCACTCACCGGGCTTCAGCTCCTTGTACCAGTGGTTTTCCGCCTCCGTCGGCCCGCTCAGCTGCAGATACAAGGCGTCCTTACAGTCGCTGATCTCCCAGTGCCAGGAACCGTTGTGAATGATGGAGAAGAACCATCCCTCCCCCGTCTCGCTGCACTCCACATATCCCATGGGAAGGTACTCGTGTGAGTTCCAGGTGCCTGTCGCCGAGAAGGACAGGCGCTTGGTCGAATAGTGAAACACTCTGCGCATCCCAAGTTCCGAAGACTGTAATCCCTCCACTGAAACTCGCCGTACCATGTGTTGTGCGGGATCTTGAGGCGCGCTGCGCGGTCCCAGTCCACAGCTGCAGACTTTGTCAGCCCGGTGAGGGCAAAGGAGGACACATAGGTAAGTCCGACGACTGCCTTTCCCTCATTTTGAACCTCCGTCCAGGTCTCAATGACGCTTGTGTCCTGCACAAACAGAAAATGGCTTGTCACACAGAGTCCGGTCTCAGCGTCGCGCTGCGCGATCTCGAGTTTATAACCATCCCCTGTGCGCAGCTCCCGCTTCGTTTCAAAGACAAGCCGTCTCCCCGGAAGCGTCCCCGTGTACTTCGAACCGTGGTGGTCATCCTGATTTTCCCCCGCCAGCTGCACCTCAACGAGCCTGTACCAGTCCTGCTGGTTCTCCCGGATATCCCCCGCCGCAAACGGCGTCCTCTGACAGTGCAGAAAGTACACACTGCCCTCCTCCGTCACCTGAAAGACGAGCTCTATATTGTTCTCCTTCACTGAAATGAATTGCTTCATACCACTACCTCTCTGCTATGTCATTTTTGCTTTCTCATTTTTGCCATCTCGTGCTCCGCGATCGTCTCAGGCTCCCCGAGCACTTTCGACAAAAGGATTGTCTTTGCGACGTTTTCCAGAACCTCCATCCTGTTAAATGCATCCTCAAGGCTCGCTCCGAGCGTCAGCGCGCCATGGTTTTTGAGCAGTATCGCACTGCACGACTGAATGTGGGGTGCTATGGCATCCACCAGCTCGGGCGACCCCGGCGCGGCATAGTCCGCCAGCGCCGTCGCTCCAAGCATCATGCTCGTCTCGATCAGATAGTTTTCCGGCAGATTCTTTCCCGCAAGGGCAAACGCCGTCGCACAGGCCGGATGCGTGTGCACCACCGCCTGGATATCCGTGCGCCTGCGGTAAATCTCACGGTGCATTGGATACTCCCTAGACGGCTTTTGGGTTCCGCCCACGACGGCGCCCTCCAAGTCGAGCACCAGGATTTCTTCGCGCCGCACCAGCCCTTTATTCTTTCCCGAGGGCGTCAGGAGAATGTGCGCATCCGAGACGCGCACGCTGACATTTCCATCGCTTGCCGCCACCAGATTTCTTCTGTACAGCAGATGGCATATCTCCACCAGTTCCTCTTTTTGTTTCTCATACATCATGTTTTTGCTCCTTAGGCGATTGTAATCAGCATTCTGCCGGGCGCCTCCCCGCAGATCGTGTACAGATTTTCGTTCCGCACAACCCTGTCCGTGACATCTATCCCGTTTGCCAGCACGCGCTTTGGCGGCTGTTCCTGATAAAAGGCAAACGTACCGCTCTCCCGCAGCACAACATGCATACCCGCCTCGTTTTGAATCTGCTCCTCGACGGCGTGGAACGCAATGTACTTGTCCACAAGCCCCACGCAGGCCCTGCCGCCGCAAACCGGTGTCAGCAGGTACAGGCCGCATCCATCTGCCGGGAGCGTCACGGACATGCACGCTCCACGCCGGAGCAGCCTGCCGCTTTTCTCAAGCGCGCTGTACAGGTAAAAATCCTCCTCCCCGCCCAGGTCATAGATATCCGCGGGGGCAATGCTGGCGCTCTGTGTTCTGCCGCACAGGTTAAACACCGCTATGGCTCCGCCCTTTCTGCCCGCACCGCAGTCCGCCACGTTGGTGAGCTTCATCAGCCCTCCCTTTTGGGGATCGCAGAAGATGCAGTCCGGGGAGGGCCTGGCAGCGCGGTCCATGCGCAGAATCCTGCCGTCGCGGTACACGAGCGGCAGGACGGCTGTTTTGTCGGTGTCCCCAATCCGGTCACTGAAGTAGACCGGCCCGCCGCTTACCGCGCGCAGGATGCCGTGCTTGACTGCGTCCCTATGGTTTGTCCAGAACATATCCCAGTCGCAGTAGTACACCTCATCATGGTAGACTGCATTGTATCCGTTTTGCAGCAGATGCTCCGCAAACCCGTTCTCGCTCTCAGGCACAAAGTCGTCGCTGTTGCGGCTGAGAGCGGAGCCCTGGCGGCCGAGGATGTTCTCCATCGCCATCCCCATACAGTTGATGATCCTGCCGCCCATGTACGCTCCCGCCGCGCCCTCGAGCGCCCTGTGGGTGTCCCGCGCCGCCTGGCAGAGCGGGAGGTTGTTCTCATAGTAGTTTTTGACAGCACCCTGCCCGTCCACCTTCACAAAGTCGATTCCTTCTGCGCGCAGCGCCTCGTACCAGTCACGGTAGAACCCGTATCCCTTCTCCGACGACGGGTGGGGAAGATATTTGCCATCCGCTGTCCGGTACAGATGCGCGCGCTCCTGCACGGCTGCCTCAGAGTCCGGTTCCAGGCCGCCCCAGTATCCGCCGAGCGCGTGCCAGACGCCGAACCAGTCCACACTGCTCTTCTTTCGGATATCCGCAATCATACCGCGAAAACCGTCCGGGAATTTGTCCTTCTCCGGCATCAGATGATACAGCCGCTGGTTTCTGACGGACAGCCAGCCGTCGTCCATCAGAAACCAGCGCACCGGCACCTGCTTGCGCGTGAGCTCGTCCGCCTTCTTACGCACCTTTTGCTCCGTGATGTCCGTGTAGAAGGCATCCCAGCTGCACCATCCCAGATACTCAAAGACTTTGGGATACTCCTTCTGCATCCTGCCCGGAAGCCCTTTTTCCTCAAGCGCCGCCGCAAACGCCGCGCGGACGGCCGCGTAGATGTCCGCATCCTCCGCAAGGTAGAACACGGTCTCCTCCACCTGGCTCATTCCACCCATGCAGGCGGTCATTTCCAGTGTCAGCTCCCCCGCTTTCCCGGCTGCTGCCATCGTCTTGAAAGTGTTCCCTGCCATGGGCAGCAGACAGCCATACCCAGCGTCATATTCCATATAAAGCACCTGCGTCCGTTCGGGCATCTCGTCAAAATCCGCTATAAATTCCGGTCTCGTCCACCAGTCGCGGTGCAGGTGCAGCGCCGTCATGCGCTTTGGCTGCATTGCGAGCTTCACCCCGATCCACACCGGCTCTGCGCGCGCCAGATTGTCATTCTCGCGAAACGCCTCATTTCCGAGTGTCAGGCGGATCGAGCACTTCCAGATCCCGCCCTGCCCTGCCGTCCGATGCTCCTCAAACGCGATGACGGCGTGCGCGCCCCCCTTCTCAAACACAAAGTTCAGGCGGTTGTCCGCCCCCTGCCCGGAGACCGGATCAAGGGACTGCCTGCCTGTCTTCTGGCGGTCGATTGTCAGTGTCACATCCACAATATGCTGTCTCATACGCTGTTCCTCTCAAAATATACCTGAAATGTTTTTATCTCAAATGCGCCGACTGCAAAATAAATCTGGTT
>CAMWOK010000022.1 GCA_947175845.1 uncultured Lachnospiraceae bacterium
CAAATTATTTTACTATACATCAAATGGCAAAACAAGTGTGAGTTTTTACATTTCAACAAACAGATGTTTTTGTACAGTGTTGTATTAATCCCGAAGTAACTAGCTCCAGCGCTATCTGACGTCCTCCCCGAACTGCCGGGTTCTCCTGATTCTGCCCCAGGCCAGCTTCCGCTTACGGTAGCCGAAAAAGGCAGTGCTGCGAACCACGTCGAGCACCAGCCTGAAAAATACGTTTTCCAGCACGCACATCACGCAGGCCTTTGCGACGTCCCCGGCACTCAGGTGCACATTCTGCGAATAAATCCGCTGAAAGAACGCGGTCATTGTCAGGACTGCCCCATAGACGGCATAGAGCAGATACAGACTGAGCATAAATCCGACATTGAGCTGTCCGGCTCCCGCGGCAAGCACAATCGCAAAAAGCCCAAAGAGTTCTATCACAGGCGAGCAGAGCTCATAGAGCAGATAATACAGGTACGAGAAAGTTCCCAGCACGCCGTAATGTCTGTTGAGAAACAGCTGACGGTACTTGACCATGCTCTGAAACAGCCCCAGATGCCACCTGCGCCTCTGCGATTTCAAATCCCTGAAAGAAGACGGCGCCTGACTCCAGCATATCGCGTTTGGCTCGTAGCGGATCGCATAGCGGATATCGTTATTTCTGCAGAAGGTGTGGAGTTTCATAACCAGCTCCATGTCCTCTCCCAGCGTGTTTGTGTCGTATCCGCCACAAGCCGCCACGACATCCTTTTTAAACAGCCCGAACGCACCGGAGATGATCAGGTTGCCGTTAAAGCTGTCGAGCAGGATTCTGGACGCGAGAAACGATCGGTCATACTCCATCACCTGCATACTCAGCAGCAGATTCCACGGAAGATGGTAGCCCGCTATCTTTCCGTCTTTCATGGAGATGCACTGGGCTATCCGGATGAGGCCGCCTACGGCGACCACATTGTCATCCTCCATGACCGGCTGCACAATCCGCTCCACGGAATCCGCCTGCAGCAGGGAATCGGCGTCCATACAGATAAAGTACGGATACTCCGACGCGTTGATTCCCATGTTGAGCGCATCTCCCTTGCCGCCGTTTTTCTTGCGTATCAGCGTGATCCGGACAGCTCCTCTCGTGCACTCGTAGATTTCCTCCTGCTCCCTGCACGCAACCATGCGCCGGATTGGTCTTGCCACCTTTTCCATGTGAAAATGTGCCGCCATAAGCGCTGTCGTGCGGTCGGTGGAGCCGTCGTCGATCACGATTATCTCATAGAGCTTGTAGTCCAGATGCAGCAACGATTCCACGCTGTCGATGATGGTGACCTCCTCATTGTACGCCGGGACAAGGATGGACACCGGGAAATAGAACTCATGTTTCAGCTCGTTCTTAATCTGCGACATCCTGTCGAGCCGGAACAGGCGAAACGCACCGACGGTGACGGACGCAAACAGATATGATGCATAGATGATCAGATACATCAGAAAAAACACTGCCACTCCACTCAAAAAATGTGATGTTAACTCAGCCATATCCACACTTCCTCCCTACAGCGATTCCCTTGCCGCATACTCTAAGATCTCCCTGCCATAGCGGTCGCTGCGCTCATATATCTGCTCCCGATCCTGCTCAGAAATCCCGATGCGCATCAGGGAGAAGGCAGCGTTCCTGCGGACATACCAGTTTCTGCTCCCCAGCGCCCGCTCAAGCGCCTGCACGGTGTCCGCTCCCGGATAGCTGCCGAGCGCCGTGCATGCGGCGATCGCGGCCCCGCTGCCGTCCTCGTCCTCCCGCGCAAGGCAGTCTATGAGATACTCCTTGAGTTCGGGCTTCACATGGCGCTGAAAATATCGGATGTACGCAAAGCGCAGCTCGGTCGGCGTATCCTCCCTCTGAAGCTGCTCGTAAAACACACCCGAAAAGTCGGCGTCCAGCTGTGACGCAAACTGAATGACCGCTATCTGAAGCGGCTCATTCCACGCATGGCACTTCTCCCAAAGCCGCCGCGCCAGCTCTTTTTTGCTGCCCTGATACGTCATCAGTCCGTCCGCAATCAGCTTCGGATTGTGGTATAATCCCCTGCTGTCCAGAAAGCGGAACGCGTGTTCAACCGCGACCGCATCTCCTATGGAATACAGCGCGTGCAGCACATTCTCGCGGCAGTACACAGTCGCGTTGTCCATGTAGCCGAGGAGAATGTTGACCATCTGCGGCCGCACGCCCCCTATGTATGGATGGTACTGCGCGAGCACGTACGCGAAGAACGCCCGCTCCATGGCTGTCCTGGTTTTGTACTCCACGGCAAGCATCTGAAAGTCCTCATAGCATGTCCGCAGATACGCCGGAATGCAGTCCTCCCCGAGATGCCTCTCCATCGCACTGTTGTAGGCAGCCAGCTGATCGATCCTTCCAAGCTTTTTGCGCAGCCGCTTTCTGTGAGCAGGCAGCGCCTGTTTGTCCCCCCAGACGCGCGCAAGCTCCGCCTCCCAGCGCCCGGCCCTTTTTGCATGCAACGTTTTCCTTATGCGGGCATAAAATATGTACACGCAGTTGTATACAAGCAGCGTCAGACAGATAAACAGATAAACATAGATAACATACTTAACGCGAAACGGCCCCATTTGTCTCCTTCCATTTGTCCTGTATCACATAATAGGACTGTTTAAGTCTCTCATGGCAGGGAACCTTGGTCCCCCAGCCCTTCAACAGAACAGGCTGCAGTGACACCGCGCTGCCCGCCTCCCCGGCTCCGATCCAAATCTGTCTGATCTGGCGGGACTGCACCCCGTAATGTGCGTAATAATCGTCGTGAACCTGCATTTCTGAAGGATTGGAAAAGTTAAGCAGCATCCATGGCAGGCGCAGTTCCACCAAGTCCTCCCCAAAGCAGAAATCGGCAAGAGAGTTGTACGCAGCAGACTGCGGATTGCCATTGCCGTGTACCAGACGCCCGGTGTCAAAGAATTCCAATGAATAGATACCGGAAATGTCCTGCGGCGCCATGCCCGCTGCAATCTGCGCCCGCAGCGCTATGCGCAGCTCCATATCCAGCCGCTTTTCCACCGCCATACGGCTCTCATAAAACACGCTGCTGTCCGCCGCCGGTGTGTCGACAAACGGATTTCTGCCGTTGACCTCCTCCAGAAAATTGACGCGCGCGGCGTCCGAGACCTCGTGCACCAGCAGTCTGCTGTCCTGCATTCCGTTGACACACACAAGAAAGTCTGCTCCCCGGTCAAACGAAACCGTATCTCCCGACTCGTCCGTATAGAATGCCGCGCCTGCGTTATGCTGCGTGTCGATCGGAAGATAGATGCGCCTGTCCGCCAGCGCACTCCCCCTGATCAGCAGATAGATCCCCTCCGCGTCATACCGCAGCGAGACGGCAAGCCCGTCCTGTTCCAGAACCAAATCCTGCTGCGACCACTCGGAGGCATCCCCGTCCACCAGGCACACAGCCTCCTCCCCGCCGGGGACAAACGCCATAATTCCGCAGCTCTGCCCCGCAGTCTGCAGGTCATGCCACATGCTGTTCTGGGACAGTTCGGAGGCGAAAGCCGTGTTCCACGCCCTCTGTTCCCACGCGTCCTGCCACGCGGAGATAAAGCCGCCCGACCAGCCCGACGAGACGACCTCCTCATACAGCTGCATAAGCTTCTCCCCCTGCTGCCGTTCCGTCAGCGCCGGCTCGTCCATGCGCTGGATTCCCCGCGCGGTAGAGTACTGGAATCCGGCGAGGATGGGCATTGTGTGATACCGCCACAGCAGCGCAGGATACCCGTCGTACAGCGCCGACCTGTCAACATCTTGGAGAATGTCCGCCAGCGCCGTCTTCTGTGCCTCACTCAGGTAAAACGTAAAGTCATCACAGTATCGAAACAGCTTGTAGGAGACAAAAAAGCCGGATGTCAGCCGGGCGCCCGCAAGGATATGCTCGGGGTTGATATGACAGAATTTGCCCAGTATCTGTGCATATTCATCGTCATACTCGAGAAAATCGGTCGTTGGATCACACAAAATCCCCACCAGGCGCTGACACTTGTACTTGTCCGCCTCATAGCCTGTGAGCGTGTCCATCACCTGTGCCAGAATGCTCTCGAAGTTGGTGGCGTCCGCAGAGACCGCAAAGTATTCCCCCTGATATCCGGGCGTAAGCGCACTGCTGTGGTCGGTGTAGACCACGGTCTCCGGCGACCACTCATCCCCAATCTGATACCCGATCACCCACTCCGAAATATCCCTGAAATACGCGCCGCTTCCAGTCGCGTCATTGAGCACGGCAACCGCGTTTCCATGCACAATGTCCACCGCCCTTTTAGCGTGTTCCAAAAGCTGCCCCAGAAACTGGTCCCCCGCGGCGTTTTCCACCCCGTAGTTGGCCGCCTCCGACACGCGTATCCCCTGGACCAGAAAGAGCGGCGTCTGGCTTACGCTGTTGTATTCATAGAGCGCATTGTAAAAATCGTCATCCATAATCGTGTACACGCGGACCGTGTTCGCACCCATTTCTCCTATCAAATGCAGCCAACGCAGATAGTCCTCCTGCGTGGCTGCATACTCCCCGAGATAGTGCCCCGGCACCGACGCCGACACATCCACGCCCCTGATGCACAGCGCATCGCCGCTTCCCGCCCTGTAAATCTCCGTTCCCCGCGCCAGATACTCCGCCCTGACCGCCGCGCCGCGGTCAAAATCAATGTAAAACCCTCTCACAAACACGGCGTAGAAGATTCCCAGCACTAGGGCCGCCGCGCCGACGCTGCACAACACAAATTTTTTCACACGCAATCCTCCGTTAGTAGGTCGCTTCCAGGGCATTCCTGGAATCACTGCAATATTGAAGTAACGTCTCGATGTTGCGGTCCAGCCATCTGCCGCGCAGATGGATCTGGTCCTTGAGCTGCTGCACAGCCTCCTCGTAGCTTGTGTAGTTGCGCTCCACAGGGAACAGGTAATTGTAACTGTCCACATTCTGCAGAGAAAACACATAGCCGTACTTCTCATAGTTGCGGCTGACTGTGTCCCCCAGATACGCCGCCGTGTCGTCTATGAGCTGATCCAGATACGCATCGCTGAGCAGCTCTTTGCGCAGGGTGGTATACTGGAAGATGACCTCCTCCACAAACTGTCTGTCCTTGATCATCTCTCCGATCCACGGCGACTGTACCATGGAAAATCCGCCCCCGTCCGTCTCAAAATGAATGTAGTTGTCATTCCCGTTATTGAAATCCCACACCACAGGCTTTACTTTTCCCCGGACATCCTTGTAGTAGTAGGTGGAAAACCGCCCCGCGTCTATGTTCTCAAAAAATTCGTTGATCACAAAATACTGCGCAAACGCTGTGACATCAATGTGCGCAGCGTATTCGCTCCGCCCGCCTCCCTGCATGTACAGGGCGCGCTCTATCGCGCTGATCTCCGACTCTATAAACGCCTTTTTCTCAGGCGTGCAGGTGTCCTGCCCCGGGTAGAGCAGGTCGAGTGAGGACACGCCTCCCTGGTACGTGTAGTAAACGAAATTGTCCAGCCTGTTATCGCTCTTGCTGTCCCTGTCCCAGCGCACAAGCCAGCTGCTCACCGGATTTTTTGCCCCTGTCTTTCGGAGTGCAAGCCTGCCCTCCTCCACGCTGACCGCCTCGACCACAAGATACAGCCCCTGATACTCCCCGTTGAGAAACAGCTCACAGTACCTTGCCTGCGGCGCGTACTCCATAATCTGCCCCGCCACACTGTAGCACAGATAATTGCGCAGCAGCGTCCTGTCCAGAAAGGGACCGTAGAGCACCCACTTGTCGGACGGGTTCATCCCCATGACGGAAACCTTTATCTTTTCCTGCGCTGTCCCGAATTTTAGCAGGTAGGATTTCTTGTCAAACCACCGGCTGGAATTTCCGCGAATCCGGATGCGCGCCTCCTCCTCCACAACCGCGTCCGCAAGCAGGGTATTCCACTGGTTTTCCTCCTGATAAACTGCGGCCCTGCACACCGCGTACGCCTCCGGCACGCCGCCCTCAGCCCTGTACTCCCCGGGGATGGCCTCCTTTGCCTGAATCGTGAGAATCGGAAGGTGCGTCGCAAACTCCCCCGCAGGCGGTTCTCCCGCAGGCAGCTTCTCCTGATGCTGCAGATAGCGCTGCGCCGGACCTGTCCGCCTGATGCGGTCTGCCCCCGCCGCCGTCACGACAATCAGCACAATAATGACAACATATATTCGCTTTGATCGCAATCTCATCCATGCCTCCCCTGCGCCGCTGTCAGTCAGCCTGTAATCTCGTCGCTCTGTGTGACAAAGTTCACGTACTCCACACCGCCGAGGGCATACAGCTGGTCTATGATGTCCACCTCCCTGGTGTACGCTTTCTGATACACGCTCCTTGTCATCTCATAAATCAGCTCCACATGCTCGCTGGTGGTATTTTTCACCTTCAGGAGCGGCTTCTGGTCAAAAAAGGCAAACACAAGGCGCTCCATGTCCATCCCCTTATCCTTCGCGCCCCGGATAATCAAAAGAATCCGGTTCTCATTCCGCACGCGCCCGAGCAGCAGCAGCACGACAAACACGACAACGCTCCCGACCGCCGCCACATAATAGTCGCCCACACCGCAGCAGATACCGATGATGATCGCCCAGAAGATGTACGTCGTGTCCCTGGAATCCTTGACCGCCGTTCGGAAACGCACGATGGAGAGCGCACCCACCATACCGAGCGACAGCGCGATATTGTTGCCGATGACCGTCATCACCATCCCCGTCAGAATCGCGAGCGTGACCAGAGAGACATTAAACTTCTTGCTGTAGGCCGTCCCCGCGTGGGTGTACCAGTAGGACGCGTAGACGACAAACCCAAAAACGGCGGATACCAGTATATTCAGTGCGATCTCCTCCAAGGACAGCGTCGCACTCTCAAACATCATTTTGCGTATATAATCTTTCATATGTCAGGTCCTTCCTCAAAATCGGTAGTGTGTGCTCACGCTGCGGCTCAGGCAGTACTTGCTCACAGACAGCTCGCTGCTGTCGCAGCACTGCAGCAGATCTTTGATGTAGCTGAGCAAAAAGCCGTTGTATTTTACCTCCAGCACTGCAAGATACGTGTCCAGAACCGTGTTCTGGACCAGCTGTGCCGAGAAGAGATCCATATTGCTCTCCGTCGCCTTAATCTGATGGTCAAACGTGATGCGTATCTTATTCTCCTTTGCGATAAACGCCTTCCTGCGGTACTCGACGACCGCCCTTGGCCGGTAACAGTGCATGTTCATAACCGCATAGCACTCCCTGGCAAACGCCTCCTCATAGGAGAGCAGCACACCGTACTCGCCCCGCACCAGCTGCATGGCATCCTCTCTTTTCATGCGCAGCGACCGCTTTTTCTGCATCGCGCCCTGCTTCTGTTTCATCTCCAGCATGGCAAAGCTGTCCGCGGCATCATAGCAGCGCAGCCGGATCTTCCTGCGGAGCGCAAGTCCGTTCTCCTTCTCCTCGAAATCCCTGTTCTCCAGCGTGTCAAAATAGAGCGAACGGATGGCGTAGCCCTCAGCGCCGTTGTGCGCATCCTGCATCATCACCCCGCCAAAATACTGGCTGTACGCATACATCTGATCCAGGGAAATCAGGTATTTCTTTTCCTGGCGCAGCACTTCGTTCATACGCTGTCCTCCCTCTGTGCACCTGCCGCACTCGCAAAAAAAGTGCCCGAATTTTAACCTGAGCCCGATTTCCTCCCCAGTTAAAAATGGACACTTTACATACCTTATTTACAGATCCTTCCCATCCAACAGAACGCCCTTGTTTTTCACGACATAATCCACAAGGGAAACGACGGTCAGCACGACCGCGATCCACATGACAATCTGCGTGATCAGCGCGAGCGCATCAATATTGACAATCATCAGGCAGACCATAATCATCTGAAATGTAGTCTTGAACTTTCCCCAGTAGTTTGCGGCGATCACAACGCGGTTGTCCGCCGCCACCAGACGAAATCCGCTGATGATAAACTCCCTGCTGATGATGATGATGACAATCCACGCAGGGATCCTGCCCAGCTCAATCAGGCAGATCAGGGCAGCGCACACAAGCAGTTTGTCGGCCAGCGGGTCCATAAATTTTCCAAAGTTTGTGACAAGATTGTACTTTCTTGCAATCTTACCGTCGAGCAGATCCGTGAGGCTCGCTATGATAAAAATTGCGAGCGCAATGTAGTCCGAATAGGCGGCGATTCCGCCAGCCACTGCCATAAACCACGCCCACTGCGCGTGGCTGCCGAGCAGGATCAGCACAAACGGAACAATCAAAATCACTCTGAAAACAGTCAGTTTATTCGGTAAATTCATCCTCTATCTCTCCTATCAGGTCATATTCGTATGAGCCCGTGATCCGCACCCGAACGAAATCGCCCGTCATCAGCTCCCTGCTGGTCTGGACAAACACATAGCCGTCCACATTGGGCGCATCCTTATAGCTTCTTGCCACGTAGGCGTGCTCATCCGGCACACTGCCCTCCACCATGACAATCAGCGTGCGCCCGACCATCTCCTGCGCCTTCTCAAAGGCGATCTCCTGCTGCAGTTCCATGATGTCCGCCTGGCGTTCCAGCTTCACTTCCTCGTCGATCTGCCCGTCAAACAGCGCCGCGGGCGTGTCCTCCTCCTGCGAGTACGGGAACACTCCCAGACGGTCAAACTCCATCTCGTCCACAAATTCGAGCAGGGATGCATGATCCTCCTGCGTCTCTCCCGGAAAACCTGTGATGAGCGTGGTGCGCAGACAGATGTCCGGTATCTGGTCCCTGAGCTTTGCGATCCTGTCCGCAAGCTCCCTGCGGTCTGTCCGCCGCCCCATGCGCCTCAGGATCGCGTCGGACGCGTGCTGTATGGGTATGTCCAGATAGTTGCATATCTTCTTTTCGCTCCGGATCGTCTCGATCAGCTCGTCCGTGATCTCCTCCGGATAACAGTAGAGAATCCTTATCCAGTAAATGCCCGCAATCCCGCACAGCCTGTGCAAAAGCTCCGGCAGGCGCTTCTCTCCGTAGAGATCCACGCCGTACAGTGTCGTCTCCTGCGCCACCAAGATAATCTCCTTCGCGCCGGACGCGGCAAGCTGCTGTGCCTCCTGCACCAGACTCTCCAGGGGGAGACTCCTATAACTCCCCCGAACCTTTGGTATGATGCAGTACGTGCAGTGCTTGTCACAGCCCTCCGCAATCTTGAGATAGGCGTAATGCCCGCCCGTCGTGACAATCCGCTTTCCTCCACAGACGAGAGCGCGGCTCACATCCTCGAGATGATTGCGCCCGCCCCCGGCAAGCACTTCCTCCAGCGCCTTTGCGATCGCGTCGATGGCGGTCGTCCCGACAATGGCGTCCACCTCGGGAATTTCCTTCTGTATCTCCTCCTGATAGCGCTGTGCCAGACACCCCGCGGCAATCAGCGCCCCGATGCCGCCGCTTTTGCGCAGCTCTGCCATCTCCAGGAGGGTGTTGATGCTCTCCTGCTTGGCGTCGTTGATAAAGCAGCAGGTGTTGACGACCACCGCGTCCGCCTCCGCCTCGTCGTCTGTTATAAAAAAGCCCCTCTGAACCAGCGTCCCAAGCATCCTTTCGCTATCGACCAGATTCTTGTCGCAGCCGAGGGAAACAAATAAAATCTTCAATCGTTCATCCTCTAGTCTTCGTGTGTGATCTTGATCTTGCCCTGATTGAGTTCCTCGATGGCAATCGACAGCGGTTTTGTCTGTTTTGCAGCCACCAGGGACTCCTCCCCGCCGATAATCTGGCGCGCGCGCTTTGCCGTCGCCATCACAATCGAGTAGCGGCTGTTCACAACCGGCGCCTCGCCCTGCTCTACCTCATTGTTGACTACCTTCATTAAATCTGTGTACGATGGATGTAACATAGTTTTCCCTCACTTTTCGTCAAATTTTTCAACCGTTATACCGTCTCGTCCGCATCCTCATCCGACAGGGCGCCCTGCGCCCTCCCCGCGATCGTCTCCGGCAGAAGCGCCGAGAGCACGATCTGGCTGCTCTCCATGACCAGCACAGACTTGGTTCTGCGCCCCTGCGTGGCGTCTATGACCGTGCCGTTCTCCTTCGCCTTCTGGACCAGCCTCTTGACCGGCGCTGAGTCCGGGCTCACAACCGCTATGATTTTGGATGTGTTGACAATGTTTCCAAAGCCTATATGAATCAGTCTGTTCACGCGGCACCTCACTCGATGTTCTGTATCTGTTCCCGGACCTTCTCAATCTCGGTCTTTAAGTCGATCCCGCGGTTTGATATCGCGAGGTCATTCGCCTTGGAGAGGATCGTGTTCGCCTCCCGGTTCATCTCCTGCGCGATAAAGTCGAGCTTTCTGCCGATACTTCCACCGTCTTTTAAGGACTGCTTCATCGTCTCGATATGGCTCCGCAGGCGCACCAGCTCCTCGTCCACACACACCTTGTCGGCAAACAGGGCAACCTCCGTCAACAGTCTTGTCTCGTCCACTGCTGCATCCCCCAGCAACTCGCAGATCCGCTCACCCAGCTTCCTTCTGTACTCCTCGATAATCTGGGGCGACCGCTCCTCAAGAAACGCGACATGCCCAAGCATCCCGTCGAGCTTTCCCGTCAGATCCTGCGCGAGATTGTGTCCCTCGCGGATGCGCGTCTCCTCCAGCGCCCGCGCCGCGCCCTGTATCGCCTTTGCCAGCCCTTTCCAGATCTCCTCCTCGTCGATGGTCTGCTCTTCCATGGAGAAAACCTCCGGGTAGCGCGAGAGCGTTGAGACCCGGATATCATCATCCAGTCCAAAGTCCTTTGACATGGTTCTGAGATACCCCAGATATTCGGCCGCGATATCCCTGTTGTATTTGACGCATACATTGCTCTCGGAAAAATCCTCGTACGTGATAAAAATGTCGATCTTTCCGCGCTGCACGTAATTTTTCAGTTCATTTCGGATGGAACTCTCGAAAAAACCGAGCTTCTTGGGCATCTTGATGTTGGCGTCAAGATATCGGTGATTGACAGATTTCATCTCGACCGTGTACTTGCGGTCGCCCTCTGTCACCTCACATCTCCCAAAACCTGTCATACTTTTAATCATTTCAATCCTCCTGAATGATGAATGCCGATTGATTTTGAACATATACTTATGTATTATAGAATAATCCATCCCCCGCGTCAACCTATTTTTCGCGTGTGTATCGGCGAAAAGACCTAACAGATATTGAAAACTTTCTCCGCGCGCGTTATACTAAATACACAGACCCGCAATCGCTGACAAGACACATACCAAAAAGGAGGTTTTTAGAAATGAAGAAGAACTTTTTAAGAAAATGCAGTGCCCTTGTGCTGACAGCCTGCATTCTGACAGCCGGAACGCTGTCGGCAGGGCTGACTGCCAAGGCGGAGCAGGACGCCCCTGCCGCCGGGACGCAGCAGGCCGGTGAAGAATCTAGGTGGCGCTTTCCGGCGCCGGCTGAGGCCCAGGCGTCATACGACCAGTATCTGGGCGCCCTGCTGGATTTCCTGTACAGAAACGACCCGCAGGCGTTTGTCGCGCTGGGACTTGGCACTGCGGAGGAGGCAGCCGAACTTTACAACCGCGAACTGGGTTTGGATGCGTTCTGCAAAGGATTCACGTCCAGCTTGGGTATCGATCTACCCGAAGCGCTTATCAATGATCTTAAGATGCTCATGATCCGGATTATAAGCAGTGCGCGCTACGCAGTGTCCGGCTGCGAACTGCAAGCGGACGGCACATACGAAGTGACTGTGATCTATGAACAGCTGCAGGTTTTTGCGCCGACGATGGAACTGTTCGAGGCGGTCTTCACGGAGCTGACCGAATCATGGTATGCGAGTCCCGACTCTTACCCCGGAAACGAGGACATGATGATACAGATAATTGCCGCGCTCTTTAGCAGCCTGAGGGTGTGCCTTGACAATCCTGTATATGCCGCCCCCGCCCTCACAACCGTCACCATAGAACCCTCAGGCGGCGCTTACATCCCGAATCCGGAAGACCTTGCCAGCCTGGAAGCGCTGTTCTATGACACTGAAGCAGTACTGGATTAAAACGGTTTACAAAGGATTTCATGGCCTGTGTACATGAAATCCTTTTTCTTTTTTGGTCGTCCCATGTGTCCCGTCGAAGCCAAAACAACCTTGAAAACCCGAACAAAAGATGCTATTGTAATAAAGTTATAGCAATTTGGAGGTTTAAAATTTAAAATGAAAAGGTATTTATCAGAACATACAATCTGTGCAAAACTCGTGTGGTGCCTCAGAAACCTGATCCCGATGTTCCTGTTTCCGATCGCCAACTTTTATCTGTTTGAGTGGTACACGCACAATCCGTGGAAAGACATGAAAGTTCCCATACAGTTTCTGAATATTTATTTTTTTGAGCTGCTCATGGCGCTGTTTCTGTTTGTCTTTGGCCGCCTGAAATGGTCCCTGCGCCTGCAGAGCATCTTTTTTATGGCTGTGGGACTTGCAAATTACTATGTCATCAGCTTCCGCTCCGCCCCGATTATGCCTTGGGACATCTACTCGGTCGGCACTGCCATGAGCGTCGCCAACAATTTCCAGTACTCCCTTGAGCCGCAGACGGTGCTTGTCCTTGCCGGATTCGCCCTGCTGCTCCTTGCGGAGTCGGCAGTCACCCTGGAACTAAGAGGCGCCGCAGCCTGGAAAAAGCGGCTCTGGGGAGTCCGCATCGCGGGCGCTGCGCTCTTTCTCGCGCTCGTGTGCAGCTTCACGCACATGCTCCACTTAGACAGCACCATCCGCAGATACGGCATGTACGACAAGCTGTTCACCCCGACCGTCATGAGCAGGCGCGACGGCACTGCGGTCGCATTCCTGATGGAACTGAAATACATCTCGGTGGACAAGCCAAAGGGCTACAGCGCAGACGCGGCGGAACAGATTCTCGCCCCCTTCGCAGAAGAAACCCAAAATTTGCCCGAAACGCTTCCTAATATCATTGTCATCATGAACGAGGCGTTCTCCGACCCCGCCGTGCTCGGGGAATTTGAGACCAACATGGACTATATGCCCTATGTGCATTCGATCCTGAGCGGAGCGGTGGACAACACGATATCCGGCTGCCTCAATGTGTCGGTGCTCGGCGGCAACACAGCGAACACGGAATTTGAGTTTCTCACCGGAAACACCATGGCATTTCTCCCGCAGGGAAGCGTGGCGTACCAGCAGTATCTCAAGAAAGAGATGCCCTCCCTCGCCTCCCACTTGCGGGATCTGGGCTATGAGACAGCCGCCGCGCACCCCTACAACAGCACCGGGTGGGACCGCAACAAGGTCTACCCGCTTCTGGGATTTGACAAAATGTTTTTTATAAAGGATTATAAAAATCCACAAAAAATCCGAAAATATGTTAGTGACCAGGCATGTTACGACCAGATTATCAAACTGTACGAGTCCAAGCCCGCAAACACGCCGCTCTTTGTGTTCAATGTCACCATGCAGAACCACTCGTCTTACACAGACGAATATGACAACTTTCAGCCAGATATCGAGGTCGCAAACAGCAGCGCAAAGGCGCTTGACAACTACCTGTCGCTGATGAAGCTGTCCGACGAGGCCGTCCGCGGTCTGACAGACTACTTTTTGGCAGCCGGCGAGGACACAATCATCGTATTTTTCGGCGACCACCAGCCCACGGACTCGGTCGTCTCAACTGTGTGGAAGTTAAACGGAAAAAAGGGCAGTGACCTGTCTTTGGAGGATGAGGCAAACCGGTACAAGGTTCCCTATTTTATCTGGGCCAATTTCGACATCGGGACACGAACGAACGCGGACACGAGCGCCAACTATCTCGCTGCGGCCATACTCGAGACAGCCGGACTCCCCATGACTGCGTATGGACAGTATCTGCGCACACTGTCACAGCAGTACCCTGTCATCACGTCCATCCGCACAGAAAATGCCGGGGGCGTGAGTACGGACACCAGAAATGTGATGGATGCGCTGAACCCTTATGCGATTTTGCAGTACGACTGTATCTTTGGAAAAAATAACCGGAGGTGAATACCAATGAATTTTAAATTTGTCAGAAAACCGGAGGTGAAAATCGACTTACTGTACCTGTTTTCCTTTTTGATTCCGACACTGATTATGCTGGTCATCTTTGTGATACAACAGATATACCCGTTCGGGGAGCGATCCTTCCTCCACATCGACATGTATCACCAGTACTTTCCATTTCTCGTGGAATTTTACCACAAGTTAAAGAACGGCGAGAGTCTCTTTTACTCGTGGAACACGGGCATTGGCTCCAACTTTATCGCGCTGTACGCGTACTATCTGGCAAGCCCGCTCAACTGGCTCTGTGTCCTGATTCCCGAGAAATTTCTCATGGAATTTCTGTCGTACATGGTTGTCTTCAAGATCGGCTTTTGCGGGCTGTCGTTCACCTGCTATCTCAGAAACCATTTTCACAGCGAATCGTGGGCAGTGCTCTGCTTCTCGCTGTTCTACGCGCTGTCCGGCTTTATGGCGGCCTACAACTGGAATGTGATGTGGCTGGATGTGATTGTGCTTGCACCGGTTATCATCCTCGGCGTCGAGCGGCTTGTGCACGAGGGAAAATGCTATTTGTACTGCATTACATTAGGACTGTCTATTCTGTCAAACTACTATCTCTCCATCATGCTCTGCATCTTTCTTGTGCTCTACTTTGGCGTGCTCCTGATCGCGCGGGACCCTTCCGCGGAAGACAACGCAGCCCCGCTCGCGTTCCCGAGGCTTGACAGAATCCGCAGTTTCTATGCGAAGGCACTCATCCGCTTCGGCGTCTTCTCCCTGCTTGCAGGCGGAATGGCGGCGGTGCTGCTCCTGCCAGAACTCGCCGCGCTGCGCTTTACCGAGTTCAGCGACATCAATTTTCCGAGCAAGATAAAAACATACTTTCCGGTGATGGACATGCTCGCCAGACACTGTTTTAACGTGACTGTCGAGACCGGGCTAGACCACTGGCCCAATATCTACTGCGGTGTGCCTGTGTTTGTGCTGCTGCCGCTGTATGTCCTGCAGCGCGGCATCCCGCTGCGCGAGAAGGCGCCAAAGCTGCTGCTGCTCGCCTTTGTGCTGGTCAGCTTCTCGACGAACATGCTCAATTTTATCTGGCACGGGCTGAATTATCCCGACTCACTCCCGGCGCGGCAGTCCTTTTTGTACATCCTGCTGCTGCTCACCGTGTGCTATGAGGCGTTTATGTACCTCGAGACATACTCGAAAAACACGCTTGCCGCCGTGTCTGCGGGCGTGCTGTTTTTTCTGCTGCTGTGCGAGAAGACCATGACGGATGACGCCTTCCAGGGGACCTGCTTTCTTGTGACCGGAATCTTTGTGCTGCTCTATGTCAGTCTCCTGTGCTATCGCCGAATCCGGGGCCATGCATCCCGGCTGGTGTGCGCCTGTGCGGTGCTTCTTTCCGTGGCGGAATCCGGCGCAAATACCTACCTCACAAGCGTGCCCACGGTGTCCCGGACCACCTATTTGTCCAACTATGACTCCTACCAGACGCTGACGGACAGGACGGTCCAGCGCGAGGGCGCGGACTTCTTCCGGTTTGAAAAGTTTGCGCGCAGAACGCAGAATGACGCGATGCTGATCGGCTTCCAGGGCGCCTCCTACTTCTCCTCCACCCTGAACTCTCTGGTGTCGGATTTTTATGAGACGTACGGGATGCGCGGCAGCCGCGTGAACTATTGTTTTGAGGGCGCCACACCCGTGACCGCCGCCCTTTTGTCCACCCGCTACATGCTCTACACGCTCGACAGGGGATACGACAACCTGTTTGAGCTGGTGGACACGGAGGGAAAACTGTATCTGTACAAAAACAAGTACGCTGTCCCGCTCGGATATATGGTCACCTCCCAGAATACGCTGTTTGAGGACGCGGAGGAAGTCGCGGAGAACATTCACGAGGAGGATATGGACGAAAAATCGCTGAATCCGCTTCAGCGCCAGAACAGGCTCGTCTACCGGCTTGGCATCAGCGACGACGTCTTTCTGCGCATGGACATCAACTCCTACTACGGCTCAGAGGCGGACCTCTATATCGAGGAGGACGGACACTACTACGCGTATACCGCAAACACCAAGATCGACAACATCCGAATGGACTACGGCGAGGAGGAGTCCAAAAGCTTCAGCCAGATCAAAAAGAAGTATATCCTGGACCTGGGGTACCACGAGGCAGGCGATATACTTACCCTGACCGCAGAGAACGGCGAAAATCTGAACCTGATCGCCTACAAGCTGGACGAGCCGGCGCTCGGCAAACTGATCCGTCTGCTGAATCAGCAGACAATGACGGTCGACAAATACGACGAGACTTCCTTAGAGGGACACATCGACGTCTCTTTCGCAGGCCAGCTGGTTCTTGCAGTCCCGTACGATCCCGGATGGACGCTGTACGTGGACGGCGCAAAGACCGACATTGACCTGTTTGAAGATACCTTTATCAGCATGTATCTCGCCGAAGGCACGCACAGCATTGCGCTCAGGTACTTTCCGAAGGGACTGACCGCGGGCTGCGTCCTCTCAGCCATATGTGTGCTGTTGTTTGCAGCACTCTGCTACACTGAGCGCCTGTACCGCAGGCGTGCCAGTGACAATCCACGCCCCTGACACTTGACAGAACGGCCGCGACATATTATGATAAATTTCGGGCTGTTTCGGGAAACAGGTGCAGAGCCTGTGCGAGCCCGTCGCCGTAAGACACCGTTCTATCACTGTCCTGACTGGAAAGCCACAATTCCGGGAAATGCCATTGGTCTGTTCCGAGAAGGCCGGCCAGTGAAGTGTCAAGCCGGAATATCGAGACAGCGCGCTACCTCCTGCATCGCAAATGCGGACTGCGGGCGCCGGTCCTTTGGAGGCAAATATCAATTGAAGGAGATTAAAGGCATGAAAACAAAAAAACGAAAAAAAGTTTCGTCATTCATCCTTTGTATGGTGCTTACTGTGGCTGCGGCACTCATGACAACTGGTTGTAATGGCAGTCAGAAAAACCAAAACACCCCCACAGCAGAGACAGGCGCTGCGGCTGAATCTACCGTTCTGGGAGAAGGCAGCACAAGCTTTGCGCTCACTGTGACAGACCAGAACGGCAATTCCACACCGTTTGAGATCCACACGGACAGACAGACCGTCGGTGAGGCGCTGCTGGAACTTGACCTGATTGCCGGGGATGACAGTGAATACGGACTGTTTGTAAAGACCGTAAACAATATCACGGTCGACTATGACAAAGATGGAAAATATTGGGCATTCTACATTGATGATGAGTACGCCACATCCGGTGTGGATGCCACTCCGATCACAGACGGAGCAAACTATTCCTTCAAAGTTGAATAGCCGAGGTGCACATGAGACCTACAACCCGGGAAATCGTTGTGTTTGCCATGCTTGGAGCTGTCATGTACGCCTCCAAGCTCATCATGGAATTTGCGCCAAATATTCACCTGATCGGTGTATTTACGATCGCTTTCACGGTCGTTTACAGGAAAAAAGCGCTGTATCCGATCTACATATATATCCTGTTGACCGGCATTTTTAACGGCTTCTCCACATGGTGGCTGCCCTATCTGTACATCTGGGCGGTCCTGTGGGGCGCCGTGATGATCCTCCCCGCAAATATTCCAAAAAAAGTACTGCCTGCCGTCTATATGCTTGTCTGCGCTGCGCACGGCTTTCTGTACGGAACACTCTATGCACCCGCACAGGCACTTTTGTACGGACTCAGCTTCAACAAGATGCTTGCATGGATAATCGCAGGGCTTCCCTACGACTGTATCCACGGCGTCAGCAATTTCTTCTGCGGAATGCTGATCCTGCCAGTCATCTCCGTGTTGAGAATCGCGGAGCGCAATATGGGAAAAGTTTAACAATTATTTCTATCATGCTAAAATTTCAAGAAAGTACTTGAAAAAACTAAAAAATCACGTAAGATATAATTATCAGGTGATTAATTTCAATTTAATTATAATATATTAAAGAAATGGAGATGCATGAATGATAACCAGTAAAAGAAAAACAGTACTCATGAAAGCAGTTTCAGAGCTGAAACGCGCAGATTACTCAAGGGAGCCGGAATTGGACAGCATATATAACCGGTTGTCCGCTGGCAGAAGGCAGTTTGCCGAAGTGTTCGATAAAAATATCAACGCAGTCATGCAGATCAGTTCCCTCGATCTGACCATGCAGTACCAGACACAGAAAATTGTCGATATTTCCAACAAAATCGCAAAAGCCACCGAGACGATCTTCGGTGCAACCTCCGGAAGCACAAACAATCCGCAGGAAGAACTGACCAACACGATTATCCAGATCTCAGAAAAGACAGACGATGTGCACAAACAAATAGAGGAAGGCCAGGATGAGCTGACCGCGATCAAGGAGCTATCCATGCAGACGATCACCGCCGCCGGCGAGATGCAGTCCGACATGGATGAACTTGTAAATATTATCACCCGCATCAGTTCCATCCTGTCAGGCATTGACACGATATCCCTCCAGACAAACCTGCTGGCGCTGAACGCGTCCGTGGAAGCTGCCAGAGCCGGCGAGGCCGGAAGGGGATTCGCCGTCGTCGCCGGTGAGATCCGGGAACTTGCAGAGGAGACCCAGAAGCTGACAAAGGATATGAGCTCTTTTGTGGAAAACATGAAACACGCATCCAAAAAGAGCGTGCAGAGCTCTGACAGCACAATTCAGTCCTTAAACTGCATGGCAGACAAAATTTCAACTGTGTGGGAGCTAAACGACAAGAGCAAATCGAACATCTCACAGATCAATGAATCCATCAGCTCCATGGCATCCGTCAGCCAGGAGATCAGCAGCGCCATGGCCGAGATGGAAAATCAGCTCAACGACAGCACCGCTTTTATGCACAATGTCGGCATGGAGCTCAAGCAGGCAACCGAGCCCGTTGTCAACATCGAGCAGACGCTCGACGAAACGATAAAGCAAATGGGCTCGATGTCCAAGGATGCATTTTACCAATGTCGCTTATACACATCTCCGAGCCCACGAGACTCCTG
>CAMWOK010000023.1 GCA_947175845.1 uncultured Lachnospiraceae bacterium
CAACGACAGAATCAATGAGAATGTCTTTGTCCTTGGCTCCAATGCATCTATGAAAGTCGAGCAGTGGGGCAATACCTGCATCATCGTGCGCAAGCTTTTGAACGGCGCCACCGTCGACGAATGCATGGCAGAATTTGACAGACTTCAGGAGGAGTCCCTGCGGCAGTAGGCAGCGCAGTCTGCATGGGAAGGGTTCGAGTGCTTGTTCTTGTGAGCGGTCTGGCATTGGACTTGCGGATTTGATAAAAATATGATATTCTATAGAAAGTGTTAGCAGGAGGCAGAGTG
The DNA here is from genome assembly GCA_947175845.1 of uncultured Lachnospiraceae bacterium. Taxonomy (GTDB): domain Bacteria; phylum Bacillota; class Clostridia; order Lachnospirales; family Lachnospiraceae; genus COE1. Next base: position 289 of record CAMWOK010000023.1, read on the forward strand.
GTTGCCTCCTGCCATTTATGGGCATAGAACAAAAGAAAGAAAAACGAGAGGGAACGGTCTATGTACTTTGAGCTTACAGCGTCGTTAATGTGTGCCAACTACGGCAATCTGGAGAAGGAAATAAGGGAACTGGACGAGGGCGGTATTGACTCATTCCATATTGATATTATGGACGGGCGTTATGTTCCGAATTTTGCCATGTCGTTAAATGATATGAAATACATAGCCAGCGCAACAAAAAAACCGCTTGACGTGCATCTGATGATCGAGCATCCCAACAACAATGTCCAGCTGTTTTTGAACCATTTACGGCGCGGGGATACCGTGTATATTCACCCCGAAGCGGAGTATCATCCATCTACCACCCTGCAGAAAATTATCGACGCGGGCATGGTGCCGGGGATCGCCATCAATCCGGGAACAAGCGTGGAGACCGTCTACGAGATGCTGCGCATCGTCAAAAAGGTCCTTGTCATGACAGTCAATCCGGGCAATGCAGGTCAGATGTACATGCCCTATGTCGGAAAAAAGATAAAAAGACTGTTGTCCCTCAAGAGCGAGATGCAGTTCCAGCTCTACTGGGATGGCGCCTGCAGCGCGGACAAAATCCTGAAATTTGCACCGATGGGCATGGACGGTTTTGTGCTCGGCACCACGCTGCTTTTTGGGAAAGGACGGCCGTACGCAGAGGTGATCAGGGAGATTCATCAGTATTGCGATGGGATGTAATGGCTGCTTGGAATCTTTTTCCGAAAGGGAAGTGAAATAAAAACAGTTTATTGGAAAAATAAACTGTTTTTTTTGCGGATTTTTCGCAGAACTGTCTAATCTGCGAAAAGTCCGTTGCAGACAAACGCTAAGCGACTTTTTGGGTGACATATTCAATAAGTATTTGAGAATTTTTACAAGATATGTTATCATCAATACAAATGCCAAAAGGGGAGATTACAATATATGAAAAGAAAAACACCAGCACTGCTGTTCACTGCATTCGCGGCGTCAGCTGTTTTGCTTGCCGGATGTGGAAATGGGCAGGGGAGCGCAGGCAAGGACAGCAATACAGTTGAGCTGTTAAACGTGTCCTATGATCCTACCCGCGAGTTTTATGCTGCCTACAATGAATTGTTCCGCGATTACTGGAAAGATAAAAACGGCCAGGATGTGAAGGTCACACAGTCACACGGCGGTTCCGGGTCGCAGGCGCGCTCTGTGATTGAGGGGAATGAGGCGGATGTAGTCACGCTTGCGCTTGCGCGGGATGTCATGGCAGTGGAGCGTGCCGGCCTGATTGAGGGGGGCTGGATGGAGGAGTTTGACAAAGATAGTTCTCCGTACACATCGACGATCGTATTTCTGGTGCGCAAGGGAAACGAGAAGGAGATCCGGGACTGGGATGACCTGATAAAGGAGGGTGTCGAGGTGATCACGCCGAACCCAAAGACTTCCGGCGGAGCCTGCTGGAACTTCCTCGGCGCGTGGGCTTACTGGCAGGAACAGGACGGCGGGGACGAGCGCGCGACGAGAGAGTACATGAAGAAACTGTATCAGAATGTGCTGGTTCTGGATTCGGGCGCAAGGGGGGCGACCAACACTTTTGTGGAAAATAAGCAGGGAGATGTGCTGATTGCATGGGAGAATGAGGCGTATTTATCCATAAAGGAATATCCCGATGAGTATGAGATTATCACGCCAAGCATCAGTATTCTGGCGCAGCCCTCCGTGGCAGTGGTGGACAGCAACGCGAAAGCGCATGGAACCGGTGACGCCGCGTCAGCCTATCTGGAATACCTGTACAGCGATGAGGCACAGCGGCTTGCGGGAACACATTATTACCGCCCTTCCAATGAGAAAATCCTTCAGGAGTTTGCGGACCAGTTTGACCTGGACATGAACCTTGTCACCATAGACGATTTTGGCGGCTGGGATGCGGCATATCAGACTTATTTTGAAGACGGCGCAGTTTTTGATCAGATCTATGCGGAGTGAGGACTGATTTGGGAGGATAATTCTTTGATGGAACAACAGATTGTGAAAGTCAAAAATAAGAGAGGAGTCAGAGTCATTCCGGGATTCGGGCTCTCGATGGGCATAACGCTTGCCATGCTGGGAACACTGGTACTGATTCCACTGGCATCTATCTTTATCAGCGCATCACAGCTCAGCTGGGAAGCATTTCTGGATGTGGTCACGTCCCGCCAGGTGGTGTCGGGCTATGTTGTGAGCCTTTCCTGCGCGTTTTTTGCGGCGCTGGTAAATGCGGTGTTTGGCCTGATGCTCGCGTGGGTGCTGGTGCGCTATGAGTTTCCGGGAAAGCGGCTGATGGACGGAATTATCGAGCTGCCGTTCGCCCTTCCGACGGCGGTGGCAGGCATTTCGCTGACATATCTGTACTCGGACAGGGGCTGGATTGGCGCACTGTTTGCACAGGCAGGGATTCAGATCGCCTACACCAGGGCAGGGATTACCATCGCCATGGTGTTTGTGGGGATTCCCTTTGTGGTGCGGGCGGTGCAGCCTGTTCTTGAAAAGCTGGACAGGCAGTATGAGGAGGCGGCAGAGATGCTCGGCGCGGGCAGAATCTGCACGTTTTTCCGCGTCATACTGCCTGAGCTGTTTCCTGCGCTCCTTGCCGGGTTTGGTCTGGCGTTTGCGCGGGGAATTGGGGAGTATGGGAGTGTGGTGTTTATCGCCGGAAACATCCCCAATAAGACGCAGATTGCGCCGCTTTTGATCATGACAAAGCTGGAGCAGTATAAGTATGCGGACGCCACGGCGATAGCGCTGGTGCTTCTGGTGATCTCATTCCTGCTGATGCTGTTTATCAATTCTGTGCAGCTGTACATGCAGCGGTTTGGCAGAGGTTAGCACAGCATTGTCATCGCGCGTCCGAAACCGCGCAGGTTTCAGGCAAACTGTAAATCAATATAAATTTGGAGGGAAACAGATGAACACTCACTTGGATGCCCTGGAGGCAGAGGCAATATATATTATGCGTGAGGTGGCTGCGGAGTGTGAAAAGCCAGTCATGCTCTACTCTATCGGGAAGGACAGCTCAGTCATGCTGCACCTTGCGATGAAGGCATTTTATCCGGAGAAGCCGCCATTTCCATTTATGCACATTGACACGACATGGAAATTTAGGGAAATGATATCGTTCCGCGACCGCATCGCGAGCGAAAAAGGGATTGAAATGCTGGTTTATACCAACGAGGAGGGTGTAAGGCAGGGTATTAACCCGTTTGATCACGGATCTGCCTACACAGATATCATGAAGACACAGGCGCTCAAACAGGCGCTGACAAAATATGGGTTTACAGCAGCATTTGGCGGCGGACGCAGGGACGAGGAGAAGTCGCGGGCGAAGGAGCGCATTTTTTCATTCCGCAACAGCGAACAAGCGTGGGACCCGAAAAACCAGCGCCCTGAGATGTGGAATCTGTACAACACGCAGATTCACAGGGGGGAGAGCATCCGGGTCTTTCCGATATCAAACTGGACGGAGAAGGATATCTGGCAGTATATTGCGCAGGAACAGATTGAGATTGTACCGCTGTATTTCGCAAAGAAGCGCCCCGTCGTGTACAGGGACGGGAATATTATCATGGTGGATGATGACAGGATGCAGCTGCTTCCCGGAGAGGAGATCCAGCACAAAAGCGTCCGCTTCCGCACATTGGGCTGTTATCCGCTGACAGGCGGTGTGGAGTCCACGGCGGACACCCTGGCAGATATTGTAAAGGAGACGCTCGGCGCCGTCACGTCGGAGCGGACGAGCCGCGTGATTGACCACGAGGCGGCTGGCAGCATGGAGCGGCGCAAGCGGGAGGGGTACTTTTGAGATATGAGTGGAACTATGAATAGTGCAAGCGGGAGGGATCGTTCTGATATGCATGAGTATATAGATGGAAATAGGATTCAAGATGGAAATGGTCTGCTGAAATTTATCACCTGCGGCAGTGTGGACGACGGGAAATCGACCCTGATCGGCCATATGCTCTACGATGCGAAGCTTCTGTTTGCAGACCAGGAGCGCGCGCTGGCGCTGGACAGCCGGGTCGGGAGCCGCGGAGGGGAGATTGACTATTCCCTTCTGCTCGATGGATTGATGGCGGAGCGCGAGCAGGGAATTACGATCGATGTGGCGTACCGCTATTTCACGACGGAGCGCAGGAGTTTTATTGTGGCGGACACGCCCGGGCATGAGGAGTACACGCGGAATATGGCGGTGGGCGCCTCGTTTGCGGATCTTGCCGTGATTCTGGTGGATGCTTCCCAGGGAATTCTCACACAGACAAGGCGCCATGCGCGGATCTGCGCACTGATGGGAATCCGCTTTTTTGTGTTTGCAGTCAATAAGATGGACCTTGTGCGGTACAGCCAGAAGGAATACAAAAAGATAGCCAAGGATATCAAAAAACTGGCAGTTGATCTGGAATTGTACCATGTAGAGATCATCCCGGTGTCGGCCACAGAGGGCGACAATGTCACATTGCACTCTGCAAATATGCAGTGGTACAGCGGAGCGACACTTCTGGAATACCTGGAATCTGTGGATGTGGACGACGGGACACAGGAGGAGGGCTTTGTCATGCCTGTGCAACGGGTGTGCAGGCCCAATGCTTCCTTTCGAGGCTTTCAGGGACAGGTGTCAGCGGGTAGTATATGTGCAGGAGATGAGATTACAGTGCTGCCAAGCGGAGAGAAGGCATGTGTGCAGTCGATTCTTCTGGCGGATAGAAAGGTGCAGAAGGCTTATAAAGGGCAGCCGCTGACAATACAGCTGAACCGTGAGGTGGATGTATCACGCGGGTGTGTCCTCGCAAAAGGAACGCAGCTCAAGGTGAGCCGGATGTTTACTGCGTCAGTCCTGTGGATGGATGACGCGGAGCTTGTCCAGGGGAAAAACTTTCTGATTAAAATAGGTACAAAGCAGCTGCCGGCGACGGTGATGGCCATCAAATACAAGGTGGACATTCACTCCGGAGAGAATCTTGCGGCGTCACAGCTGTATAAAAATGAGATAGCAGTCTGTGATATTGCCATGGCAGGGGACGCAGTGTTTGATGTGTTTGCAGGACATAGGGAACTGGGCTGTTTCATACTGATAGACCGCGTTACAAACATGACCTCGGCGTGTGGTATCGTAGAGCACTCTCTGCGGAGGGCTGACAACCTGACTTGGCAGAAGTTGGACATCACGCGCGGAACCCGCGCTGCGCGCATGGGACAGAAACCTGCGACGCTGTGGTTTACCGGACTGTCCGGGGCAGGGAAGTCGGCGCTTGCCAACGAGGTTGAGAAGGCGCTGAGCATTCAGGGAAAATACACCATGCTGTTGGACGGGGATAACGTTCGGATGGGGCTGAACCAGAATCTTGGCTTTGAGGAGAAAGACCGGATTGAGAACATCCGCAGGGTTGCGGAGGTGGCGAAGCTGATGAACGATGCCGGACTGATTGTGCTGACATCCTTTATCTCCCCGTACGAGAGCGACAGGGCGCGCGCGCGGGAGATTATCGGGAGTACGGATTTTATCGAGATCTATGTGAGTACGCCTCTGGAGGAGTGCGAGCGGCGCGATGTAAAGGGGCTTTATAAGAAGGCGAGAAATGGGCTGATTCCGAACTTTACTGGCATTTCCAGTCCCTATGAGCCGCCTGTGCACCCTGAGATCGCGATCGACACCAGCCAGTGTACCCTGGAGGAAGCCACAGACTATGTGCTGCGGGAAATTCAGAAATATTTATAGAAACCGGAGGAACTGCAATGGCACAGAAACGACAAAGGACATACCAGCAGGATATTGTGGGAGACGGTATATTGGCGGTACAGAAGGTCAGAGAACCGCATACAGAAGCGTCCGGGAAGGGGATACGCTGTGGATTGATTGGTATCTGTGCGCTGTTTTTGTTTGTGATGCTTGTGCTGCCGCTCGCAGTGGTCGTCATAAATGCGCTGCGGGATGGCTGGGCGGCATATCAGGAGGCGGTGATGGACGAGTACACCGTCAGGGCGTTACAGCTGACTCTGTTCACTGCGGTGACAGCAGTGGCAGTCAACACCGTTTTCGGCGTGTTTGCCGCGTTTCTGCTGTCCAAATTTTATTTTAGGGGGCGCCAGATACTGGCGGCGCTCATAGACATTCCCTTTTCCATATCTCCTGTCATAGCAGGGTTAGTGTTTATATTGACTTTTGGGAACGTCGGCTGGATGGGAGATTTTTTGAAGGCGCACGGCATCAGGATTGTCTTTGCAGTGCCGGGAGTGGTGCTTGCCACAGTCTTTGTCACATTTCCATTTGTGTTCCGAGAACTGTTCCCCGTGCTGAATGCGCAGGGAAAGGATGAGGAGGAAGCGGCTGCGCTGATGGGTGCCGGATGGTTCACGATCTTTCGGAAAATTACGTTTCCACACATGAAATGGGCGCTGCTTTACGGTGTGATTCTGTGCGCGGCGCGCGCGCTGGGGGAGTTTGGCGCGGTGTCTGTCATTTCCGGTCATCTGAGGGGCAAAACAAACACGCTTCCCCTCCATGTGGAGATTTTGTATAATGAGTTCAATACGACTGCGGCGTTTGCAGTGTCATCCATTCTGGTGATACTGGCAGTGCTGATACTGATTGCGCGAACGATTGTGGAATGGAAAAAGGCGTGAGGGGAGTAATTTGCAATGTATGTACAGATGGAACACATCAACAAGACATTTGACGGTTTTCAGGCATCCAACGACGTGACTTTCGGGGTGGAGAAGGGACATCTTGCCGCGCTGCTCGGGCCGAGTGGGAGCGGCAAAACCACGATTTTAAGGATGATAGCCGGTCTTGACAAGCCGGATTCAGGAGATATTATGATTGATGGAATGCGTGTCAATGACCTGCCGGGGAGTAGGCGCGGCATTGGCTTTGTGTTCCAGAATTATGCATTGTTCCGCTATATGACGGTGGCGGACAACATTGCGTTTGGGCTGGAAGTACAGAAAAAGGGGAAGAAGGAAATCAGAACCAGGGTGGAGGAACTTCTGGAGCTGATTTCCATGCAGGATCTGGGAAAGCGCTATCCGCATCAGCTGTCAGGAGGCCAGAGACAGCGTGTGGCTTTTGCGCGCGCGCTGGCGCCAAATCCGCAGCTTCTTCTTCTGGACGAGCCGTTTGCGGCGATTGACGCGAAAGTGCGCAGGGAGCTGCGCACCTGGCTGAAGGAAATGATTGGAAGGGTGGGGATCACCAGTATTTTTGTGACACACGATCAGGAGGAAGCGATGGAGGTCGCGGACACCATCATCATTACCAACCAGGGCAGGATTGAGCAGATTGGCACGCCGGAGGCGATCTGTCATCATCCGGCGACAGATTTTGTGTCGGAGTTTGTGGACGTGGAGCGCTACGAGGCGTTTGCGGCACTCGCAAGCAGTCACGGAAGTTGAGATTCATTCATTGACTGCCGCAGTTTTTTTAAATAAAATCGAAAAGCCGGAAAAACAGTTGAAATCCGCAGCGGGATGTGATAAACTGTTTTTTATCAGTGGGCTTTGCGCAAAGAAGCGCACAAGTTGTCAGCGGGGAGGTGCTAAGATGGCAGCGTTGAGAATCATCCTTACGGTTATTTTAATATTGGTTTGCATTATTTTTACAGCGATTGTTTTGATGCAGGAAGGAAAATCGGCGGGACTCGGGGCAATCAGCGGCGTGGCTGAGACGTACTGGGGAAAGAACAAGGGTCGTTCCATGGAGGGCGCACTTGTCAAGTTTACCAAGATTTTGGGCATTGTTTTTATGTTGCTTGCAGTTATTTTAAATATTAATTTTTAGAATACAATATAGTGAGATAAAACCGCGAAACACTCTTGTAATAAGGGTGTTTTTTCATAGGAGTATTTTGGTTTTGAACAGGAGGTGTTTGAATGTCTGATAAGAGAAAAAAGGTAATTATGGATTTGGTTGCGGCGGAGTTTTATGTGCCGATGAAGGAGAAGGAGCTTGCAGTCATGCTGCAGGTGTCGAAGGAGGACAGGAGCGAGCTCAACCGTCTCTTAAATGAGCTGCTGGCGGAGGGGAAGCTCTCGCTGACCAAGAAAGGAAAGTTTATCAAGGCGAAGCATTCGGACAAGGAGCTTACCGGGACGTTTATCAGTCATCCAAAGGGCTTCGGGTTCGTTGAGATCGACGGCAGGGACGAGGATTTGTACATTCCGGAGAATTTTGTCAACGGGGCGTTTCACAAGGATACAGTCAGGGTGGCGCTTCTGTCAGGGCAGAACGGCAGACGCCAGGAAGCGCAGGTTGTGGAGGTTCTGGCCAGAGGGATGCGGCAGATTGTGGGCATCTATGACAAGAGCAACAAGAATTATGGCTTTGTCGTCCCGGACAACACTAAGATAAACGACGATATTTTTGTGCCGGTGGAGCGCTCAAAGGGGGCGGTTTCCGGCCACAAGGTGGTTTGTGAAATAACGGATTACGGCAAAAACAACCGAAAGCCGGAGGGAAAGATAACAGAGATTCTGGGGCATGTGAATGACCCGGGGGTCGATATCATGTCGATCGTGAAAGGGTATGAGCTGCCGATTGAATTTTCCGAGAAGATTATGAATCAGGTGGAGCGCGTTTCCAACGAGGTGTCCGAGGCGGACATGGCGGGGCGGCGCGACCTGCGCGATATGCAGATGGTGACAATCGACGGGGAGGACGCAAAGGATCTGGATGACGCGGTCAGTCTCACAAAGGACGAAACCGGTTATCATCTGGGCGTGCACATTGCGGATGTAACCAACTATGTGCAGGAGAACTCCGCGCTGGACTGGGAGGCGCGCGCGCGCGGGACGAGCGTGTATCTGGTGGATCGGGTGATTCCCATGCTGCCGCACAGGCTTTCTAACGGGATCTGCTCGCTGAATGCGGGCGAGAACCGGCTCGCGCTCAGCTGTCTGATGACGATTGACCAGAAAGGCGAGGTGGTGAGCCACGAGATCGTCGAGTCAGTTATCCGGGTTGACCGGCGCATGTCCTACACGAGTGTCAGAAAGATTCTAGAGGACAGGGACGAGGCGGAGATTGCGGCGCACCAGGAACTGATCCCCATGTTTGAGCGGATGCGGGAGCTTGCGGGGATACTGCGCGGGAAGCGCAAAAAGAGGGGATCTATCGACTTTGATTTCCCGGAGAGCAAGATTATCCTGGACGGACAGGGGCATCCGGTGGAGATAAAGCCCTATGAGCGCAATGTCGCGACAAAGATTATCGAGGACTTTATGCTGATAGCAAACGAGACGGTGGCGGAGCATTTTCACTGGATGGAGCTGCCGTTTGTGTACCGGACACACGACAATCCCGACCCGGAGAAAATCAGCAGGCTTGGAACGTTTATCCGAAATTTTGGATACTCCATCAAGAGCAGGCAGGAGGAGATTCATCCCAAGGAACTTCAGAAGCTTCTGGCAAAGATAGAAGATACGCCGGAGGAGGCGCTGATCAGCAGGCTGACGCTGCGCAGCATGAAGCAGGCAAAATACACGATAGACTGCACGGGGCACTTTGGACTGGCGTGTCCGTATTACTGTCATTTCACGTCGCCCATCAGAAGATATCCGGATCTGCAGATTCATCGGATCATCAAGGAGCAGATTCGCGGGCGTCTGAACGAGAAGCGGATCGATCACTACAATGAGATTCTGCCGGAGGTGGCGAAGCATTCTTCCGAGATGGAGCGGCGTGCGGACGAGGCGGAGCGCGAGACGGATAAGCTCAAGAAAGTCGAGTTTATGGAGGCGCATATCGGGGAGATTTATGAGGGCGTCATCTCGTCCATCACGGCGTGGGGCGTGTATGTGGAACTGCCCAACACGATTGAGGGCATGATTCACGTGTCCATGCTGCCGGGGGATTATTTCTACTATGACGATGAGACCTATGAAATGGTAGGACAGGCGACGGACATCCGCTACAAGCTGGGGCAGACTCTGACTGTGAGAGTCCATGCGACGGATAAGATATTGAGAACGATTGATTTTGTCATTCCGCAGGATTGGGAGACAGGTGAAGAATAGGTTGGAAAAGAGGAGATCACAATGGCAAAGAATGAGACAATAAAACTGGTTGCCAACAACAAGAAAGCGTTTCATGACTATTTTATAGAGGAGAAGTACGAGTGCGGGATCGCGCTCCACGGAACGGAGGTGAAGTCCCTGCGCATGGGCAAGTGCAGCATTAAGGAGGCGTTTGTCCGCATTGAGAACGCGGAGGTGTTTGTGTATGGGATGCACATCTCTCCCTATGAGAAGGGAAATATTTTTAACAAGGACCCGCTGCGCGCGAAGAAGCTTCTGATGCACAGGCAGGAGATCAACAAGCTGCTTGGGAAAATCAAGGAGCAGGGCTACACGCTGGTGCCGCTGCAGGTCTATTTCTCAAAAGGCAGGGCGAAGGTGGAGATCGGCCTTGCGCGCGGCAAGAAGTTGTACGATAAGCGCGCGGATATCGCGAAGAAGGATACAAGGCGCGAGACGGAGCGTGAGTTTAAGGTAAAAAATCTGTAGGGAAGGGTTTCTTGCAGTTGTGAGAAAGTTTATGGGCTGTCAAAGAGGCGCTGCACCGGGTGCGGCGCCTGTGCTGACAGCCCATAACTGTTTTAATCTTCCCGGCTGCGCGCGGTGATAATCCACGGTGCGGGGTCTGACTTGAAGGTGTTGTTGCTGCGCAGCTTTGTCACGGACACCTGTATGGTCTCCACGTCTGCAAGACCGAGTTCGCGCAATGTGTCAGGCAGCGCGGCGGCAGTCCTGAAATCCAGCGTGTAGATGACGACATTCATGTTGGGATTGATGCTAAGAAGGCATTCAAGCTCCTGCTCCGTGCTTGCGGAGGCAACCAGAAACACCAGTGAGGGCACGGGGCATTCTGCCATGGTCTCCTCGTCGACATGGTCGATAATCCTGATGTTGTGAAGGTCAAAGTGCGAGACGTTGTCCTCCAAAGTGGATCGGTCCGCCTTGCTGTACTCGACGGCAATGACAGATCCCTCCGCGGCAATCAGCGCTGCCTCGATCGCAATGCTCTCGCCGCCGATCACGCAGATATCATCCTGCGGGTCAACCATCATTTTGCTGAGGATGATGGAGCGGATCTCGCTGCCCACATAGTGGATGGAACCGCGTTGGAGCTTTTCGTTGCTCAGTCCGATGCGGGAGGAATTTCTGGCGTTGGGGTTGATGATGAGCATGCCGGCGGACGCGTTGATGCCGCGGTTTATCATGTCCTTAATCTGGTTATGTAAGATTTCCCCGCTCGGGTCAGATCCCTCGTTGTACCACACTTCGCACTCGCCCAGCCCGGCGTTCCACAGGCGGTAAAAGATGTCGTCAATCCCGGCGTTGGTGAACACGAGCGTCGTCTTGTGCGCCTCGACGGTCGGGATGACATTCTTGTTCTTTTTGGTGATGTCGATAATCTTGACATGTTCCAGGTCAATCGGTGTGGTCTGCGAGTAGTACTGCAGCCAGCTCAAGATAATCTCATTTGTAAAAATCTGTTTTTCCATTGCAAAGCCTCCTTGTGTTCTGTTATTTTATGCGGTCCGTTTCCGAGCCTGTCTTTAAGCATATTCCTTTTATTTTCCGGAAGAAGCGCTTTTTCGCGCAAGTTTTTGATACTATAACTATACCACATCAGAATGAAAAAAACAGCATAGTACAATAAAATTTATCCTAGTTTTTTTGGAGTAAATTTGTTACACTATAAAAGTCTGGGGAGCTGTTTTGAGGGAATTGTTTCTTTGGAACAGGCTGCACAGGTACAAGTACACCGATGTTTGCAGAAAGGATGATAATACAATGGGAAAAATATTTAAGTTTGGGCAGGATGTGGATACGGATCAGATTATCGCGTCGCAGTATATTATATATCCTTCTATTGATGAGATGAAAGTACATACATTTGAGTCCCTGGACACGGACTTTGCGTCGCAGGTGCAGCCGGGGGACTATGTGGTGGCGTCGGAGAATTTCGGCTGCGGTTCCTCGCGGGAACAGGCGCCCACAGTGCTTAAGGCGCTGGGGGTCAAGGCTGTGGTGGCGAAATCCTTTGCGCGCATTTTTTATAGAAATGCGATCAATATCGGACTTCCGGTCATTATCTGCAAGGATCTGCACGACAATGTCAGCGCGGGGGACGAGATGGAGCTATCCATGCAGGAGGGCGTGGTGCGCGTAGATGGCAGGGAGTACACATGTACGAAACTGCCGGAGTACATGCAGGGGATTTTAGACCAGGGCGGACTGATCGCGTCGCTTGATAAGGAGCTTGCGACAAATAACTTGTGCGAATGATGCTGAATAAATCTTCATACACAAGGCGGAGGAATGAGGCGTACTGGACGTACGCCGATTGACGACAACGCGGTGTATGAAGATTTAGGCAAGTCAGATGAATAAGTTATTTATCGCAAGTTCCTAAGGAGTAACAGACCGGGAAAACAAGGAGGATTTGATAATGGGAATGACAATCGCTGAGAAAATTATAGCGGCTGCGGCGGGCGTGGAGTCCGTCAAGCCGGGGGATATCCATACGGTGGAGATCGACCGAATGATGAGCAACGACGGGACGACGCATCTCACCATTGACATGTACAACAAGCTCAAAAATCCGCGCATTGCGGATGTCGGCAAACTGGTGTGGATTGTGGATCACAATGTGCCCTGCGACAGTGTCAAGACGGCGGCATCACACAGAAAAATGCGCGATTTTGCGAGGGAGCACAACATTACATTCTATGAGGGGGCAGGTGTGTGCCATCAGGTGATGATGGAGAACCATGTCACGAGCGGAGAGCTGATCTTTGGGGCGGACAGCCATACCTGCGCCTACGGCGCGGTCGGCGCATTTGGAACCGGCGTGGGCTGCACGGACTATCTCTACGCCATGGTGACTGGAAAATCGTGGCTGCTCGTGCCGGAGACGCTGAAATTCAATCTGACAGGCAGGCTGAGGGATGGCGTCTACGCGCGGGATCTGATTCTGTCCATCATTGGCAGGATAGGTGCGAACGGAGCCAATTATATGGCGATGGAGTTCGGCGGGGAAGGTCTGAGGACGTTGAATATGAGTGACAGGATTTCTATCTGCAACCTCTGCGTGGAGGCGGGGGCAAAGACTGCGCTGATGGAGGTTGACGAGACTGCGCTGTCGTATCTCAAAGAGCATGGCAGGGAGCCGAAACATGCCTTTTGCAGCGACGATGACGCGCAGTTTGCGAAGGTGTACGACATTGATCTGACCGAAATCCGGCCGATTGTGGCGAAGCCGCATTTTGTGGACAGTGTGGTGGATGCAAAAGCGTGTGTGGGAACGCACATTGACCAGGCGTTTCTGGGCTCGTGCAACAATGGACGGATTGAGGATTTGCGGGTGGGCGCCGCGCTGATCAAGGGAAAGAAGGTGCATCCGCTCGTCCGGTTTCTGGTGGTTCCGGCAAGCGCTTCCGTGTACAGGCAGGCGCTTGCAGAGGGAATTATCGACACGTTTATGGAGGCAGGCGCGATCGTCATGAACCCGAACTGCAGTGTGTGCTGGGGAAGCTGTCAGGGCGTTATCGGCGAGGGAGAAGTGCTGATCAGCACCGGAACGCGCAATTTTAAGGGGCGTGCAGGGCACAAGGACTCGTTTGTGTACCTTGCCTCGGCGGCGACAGTAACTGCGTCCGCGATCAGGGGCGAGATAGCGACGGCGGATATGCTCTAAGGAGCATTTTCATTGACTGATTTACTATGACAGGAAAAGGAGTTGGATGAAAGGAATGGACAAATTTACTGGAAAGATATGGATTCTGGGTGACGATATCGACACGGATATTATAATTCCGACGGAGTATCTCGCTTTAAAGACAGTGCAGGACATGGCGCCGTACGCGTTTTCACCGCTGCGCCCGGAGCTTGCAGGGAAGATTCAGGATGGGGACATCATCGTTGCGGGGAAGAATTTCGGCTGCGGCTCCTCGCGCGAACAGGCGCCGGAGATCATCAAGGCGCTCGGCATAAAGTGCGTGATTGCGAAATCTTTTGCGCGCATTTTCTTCCGCAATTCCATCAACAACGGCCTGCTGCTGATAGAGAATGACAGGATTCAGGGGGATGTGAGCGAGGGGGATGAAATCACGATCTCCATCAACGAGTGCATAGAACATCGCGGAAATCAGTACCCGATTACGTCGCTGCCGCAGAATCTGGTGGACATTCTCAATGCGGGCGGTCTTGTGAAAGCGATGCAGAGACGAAACAATTTGAAGGGCATGTAGGAGGAGAGCAATGGGTTCGACGATCATAGAAAAAATTGTGAGAAATAATATTGGGAGAGCGGTGCACCCCGGCGAGATTGTGACCGTGAACGTGGACCGCGTGATGATACACGATATATTTATCCCGTTTGTGGCATCCAAGTTTGAGGAGATGGGATTTTCGAAAATATGGGACGCGGACAAGGCTGTGCTGATCTATGACCATCTGGTGCCGGCAAGCCAGGTGGACGACACCAGACATTTCCGCATCGGCAATGAGTTTGTGGAAAAATACGGCATGAAAAATATCCACCGCGCTGACGGAATCTGCCATCAGCTGATGACGGAGGCGGGGTATGTCAAGCCGGGCGATATCGTGTTTGGAACGGACAGCCACACGACAACTTACGGCTGTGTGGGGGCATTTTCGTCGGGTATCGGATACACGGAGATGGCGAGCATCCTCGGCACTGGTACGCTCTGGATCCGTGTGCCGGAGACCATCAAGGTACATATCACGGGAAAACTGCCCGAAAATGTCATGGCAAAGGACATTATCCTGAAACTGATTGGCGATCTGGGAGCGGATGGTGCGACCTACAAGGCGTTGGAGTTCACGGGCGATACGGTCGAGAATATGACGGTGGCGTCAAGAATGTCCATGTCCAACATGGCGATCGAGGCGGGTGCAAAGTGCGCGCTCTTTACGCCGGACGAGAAGACTGCCGCTTACTGCAATATCACGCTCACAGAGAAAGAGCTCGATCTGGCAGGGGATGAGGATGCACAGTACTGCAGGGTCATGGAATACAGGGCGGAGGAGTTCGTGCCTGTGATGGCGTGCCCCTCCAATGTAGACAATGTGAAACCTGTTGCAGAGCTTGCGGGAAAAGAGATCGACCAGGTGTTTATCGGATCCTGCACAAATGGGCGTCTGGAAGACCTGATGGCGGCGGCGGAGATTTTAAAAGGAAAGCATGTGGCGCCGTTCGTGAAGCTGATCGTCACGCCGGCAAGCCGCAAAATATACAGGGAGGCGGACGCAAACGGCACGCTTGCGGTGCTCGCGGAGGCGGGGGCCATCATCACGCATCCCAGCTGTGGCCTGTGCTGCGGCAGGACAGGCGGCATTCTGACCGACGGGGAGACAGTCATTGCGACGAACAATCGGAACTTTCTCGGGCGCATGGGCACCTCGAAGGTGAATATCTATCTGGCGTCTCCGAAATCAGCTGCGGCCTGCGCGGTGGCGGGGAAGATTGTGGCGCCGTAGAGCAGCTGTTTGAATTATCCTGCCAATAGACAAGACATCAAAAATGAGATATCCTTTAATTGATACAGAACATGCATCAATTGGAGGATGTTTCTTTATGCACCCGACGCCCAAAGGAGGTATGGCGGAAAATGCGGACGGGCGCAGGAACAGTCCTCTCTGCCCGGTTTTGGGAAAGATATGTGGTACAGGAGGAACATATGAAGGCGATAAAAATAGGAACCAAGGTCGAAATCTATAATGATACTGTGATGACTTACAATGAACTGCCGGCGCGGTCGTATCTTGTGCGGTTTGCGAAAATGACAGGATTTTATCTCGAAGAATACGCCGATATTCAGATCAAAGAGGATAAGATATATGGCGATCACATGAAGAAAGTGCAGAAGGTTCTGCGGACCTATGATAAGTTTGACCGAAATCTGGGTGTGATACTGAGCGGATGTAAAGGGATTGGAAAGTCGATGTTTGCGAGACTTTTGGTCGTGGAGGCAGTCAGGGATGGGATACCGATCCTTGTGGTGGATCAGTACATTCCAGGAATTGCATCTTATATTGAGACGATCGATCAGCGGGTGCTGGTACTCTTTGACGAGTTTGACAAGACTTTTGGAGATGTCACAGCACCGGACGGGGAGGTTGAGCCGCAGGCGGCACTGCTCGGACTGTTCGATGGAATATCACAGGGAAAGAAGCTGTTTGTCATCACCTGCAATGATATTCGCAAGCTCAACGAGTTTATTGTAAACCGTCCGGGGCGTTTTCACTATCACTTTCGCTTTGATTACCCGTCGGCAGATGAGATCCGGACTTATCTGTATGATAAGCTGGCAAAAGTGCATCATCATGAGATTGAAGCGATTGTTGCGTTTTCCAGAAAAGTGGATCTGAATTATGACTGTCTCAGAGCTATCGCGTTTGAGGTCAACAGCGGCGAAAGCTTCCACAGTGCAATCGGGGATTTGAACATTATCAATCTGGCGCAGGAGCGTTTTGATTTCGCGATCTATTTTCAAAATGGCGCCCCGATGCATGCCAGAAACCGCAATCTTGATTTTTTTAATGAGGAAGAAATCAGCATCTGTTTTGCCGAGGATGACTACAATGAAATTCTGACAGTGCATTTTTATGTGAACGACAGTGAGTATGATATAAAGAATAACTGTGCGGTGGTGGCAGCGGAGAAGCTGAAAATCACGTACGATGAAGACTATGACGAGGAGCGCGTCAAAAAGGTCAAGCAGCTGATCATAGACCGCCTGGAAATCAGGAAAGTGCGGGAGCGAAGGCTGCACTATGCAGTGTAGCTGCGCATTGAATTGTTTCTTGCCTTTACCGGATAACAATGATAGAATCAAAATAAAAGTCAGGAAGGATTGTTTATGTTAATTGCAGGAATAATTGTTTTGGGAATTGGAGCGTTGTTTTGTTTTATGGGAATTGTGTTCTGGCTGGTAGGCCAGAGCCCCTGCACGGGCCAGACTGACGGAACGGTCGTCGGCTTCTGCAGGAGTGCACAGTCTTTTAACAAGGGTGCGTTCGACAAGATGTGTACGGCGCCTTGCAGGCAGGATATCGGAATCAGGACGTGGTATCCTGTTCTTGAGTACATGGTGAAAGGGGTTTTGTACAGGCGTGCAGCCCCTGTGGCGCACGACTGCGCTACGATTCAAAAGCTTCTGGGGCAGCCGCGGATAATCTATTACGATCCGGGGCGTCCGGAGAGAGCATCCCTGTCAAAATACAATGTGTTTCGCATACTGAGTACAGTATTCATCGCGGTCGGGGCGGTGCTGGTGCTGACAGGCAGCATCCTGCTGCTGGTCCGCTGAGAAAATGAAAATTTTGTAAAAAATATTTGACAAAATGAGAAATATGCGTTATCATATTTCTTGTTCGCGGAAGTGCTGGAATTGGCAGACAGGCAAGACTAAGGATCTTGTGTCGGATACGACGTGTGGGTTCAAGTCCCATCTTCCGCATAGCGCGATGCTCTGGAATAGAACCGGTTCCAGGGTTTTTTTGCATTTTCGCGGTTTCACAGCACAAAGGACAGGAAAGGAAAGGGGTATATCATGAAAAAGTACATAAGAATAATCGGGGTTTCATTGTTGGTGATGCTGGCGGCGGCAGGCTGCGGCACAGGTGCAGGCAGGGACGGGGAATCAGAGATTCCTGTTGTGGAAGACTTTGATGCGATTTTAAATGACCAGCGGACGCAGGTGATTGTCCGCGACGAGGCAGAGACAGCTGCTGAGGAGACCCAGGAGAGCGCTGTGGAAACGGAGCCGGAGACAGTCGTCGCGTATGCAGACCGCATTGCAGACGGCAGCGCGGTTGCCTGCCAGGTGGAGACTGCAGTGTACGAGGAGGGCGTTGTGCGCGTGGAATATCCGCAGCTTACAGGCATGGCGGACGCGGGTCTGCAGCAGGAGATCAATGATCGGATACGCAGCGCGGTGACGGGCGGTATCGCCACGGAAAATCTGAGCTCCTACGAGATGCGGTACGAGACGGCCACGCTCGGAAGCGGAATGGTTTCCTTTATTTTCAGGGGGATAGAATCCTGCAAGAACAGCGCATACCCTGACAATGTGGTCAAAACATTGAATATCGATCTGAATACGGGCAGAAATCTCCGTTTGAAGGAGTTTTCGGACATGGCGCTGGTGGTGAGCAGCCTCGAGCTTACCGACGGGTATTCGATCTGCAATGAAGGCGTGGATCAGGCGGATTTTTCTGCCTATCTGAACAATGGCGCCGTGACAGATTACGCCATAACACTGCTCGATTATGACTTTGACTTCCAAAATCCTGACCTGGTGCCGGCAGGGTATTCAGCACTTCGGGAGAATCATCTGATTCTTTTTATGAAAGCGGAACATGCCATGC
>CAMWOK010000024.1 GCA_947175845.1 uncultured Lachnospiraceae bacterium
AACTCCGTCTGAATATCGTACTCATCGCGCAGAAGATCATACACCTCAATGCCTGCAAGCCCGACAGACAGCGTGTTGACCGAGAGTTTTGTGATGTCAAAATCATAGACCGAGTCCCCGTTTACCAGCTCTTTTGCATACGCATAGTAATCGCCGATTTGATTGATCTCTCGGCGCGCATACGCGACCATGTCCTTCACCTTATCAAATACTTCCTGTCCGTGCAGTGCCAGATTTCTTCTCGAGATATCCAGACTGGACATCAGAAGATACGATCCGCTTGTCGTCTGTGTGATATTGATAATCTGGCGCACATGCCCTTCACTCATCTGCGGGCCGGTGAGCAAAAATGACGACTGTGTCAGCGAACCGCCCGACTTGTGCATACTGACTGCCGCCATATCTGCGCCCGCCTCCATCGCTGTCAGCGGCAAATCGCGGTCAAAATAAAACTGCGTGCCGTGCGCCTCGTCCACAAGCACCTTCATACCATGCGCATGTGCCAAGTCCGTGATGCCCTTGAGATTCGAGCAGATCCCATAGTAGGTCGGATTATTGACAAGCACCGCCTTCGCGTCCGGATTCTCCGCGATTGCCTTCTCGACCTCGCCAAGCCGCATCCCCAGCGCGATACCGAGCGCATGATTCATATCGGGATTGACATACACCGGGATTGCCCCGCAGAGAATCATACTGTTGATCACACTCCTGTGCACATTGCGCGGAAGTATGATCTTGTCCCCCCGCTTACAGACAGAGAGTACCATACTCTGCACGGCAGATGTCGTACCGCCTACCATAAAGTACGCATGTGCTGCTCCAAATGCCTCCGCAGCGATCTCTTCTGCCTCCTTTATGACCGAAACCGGATGGCAGAGATTGTCCAGCATTTTCATCGAATTGACATCGACCAGGAGACATTGTTCCCCCAGAAACCGGGTCAGATCAGGGTTCCCCTTTCCATGTTTATGCCCCGGCACATCAAACGGCACAAGCCGATTCCTCTTCATTTCCTCCAGTGCTTCCAATATGGGAGCGCGCGACTGATCAAGCATTTTGTCTCAAATCCCCTTTCTGCCTGATAAATGCTGCCCTTAATAGATATTCACGCCGCTGAAAATCTCGATCATCTCCTGCCGCAGGCTATTGCTAATCTGCAGCCTTGTCTTGGGCGTAATCTCATAGATATCTGAATTGAACAGATAATTCTGCAGATCCATCTCTTTGATCAGCATCTTCGTGTGAAATATATTCGCCTGATACATGTTGATATCGACCGCATCATATTTAGCCAAAATCAACCGGTCTATGTAGTCCTGTATCGACGTGATCTTATGGTCGATAAACAGCTTCTTCCCTTCCACATTTCGCGTAAAGCCCCGCACCCGGTAATCCATCGTGATAATGTCCGAGTCAAAACTGCCAATCAGATAATCCAGCGTGCTCAGCGGCGTAATCTCCCCGCACGTCGCCACGTCGATATCCACGCGGAATGTCGCGATATTGGTCTCGGGGTGATACTCCGGGTACGTGTGCACCGTGATGTGGCTCTTGTCAAGATGCCCCACAATCTCATTATCCTCGTAGACAAGCGCTGCGCTCGCCGCACTTTTCTGCCCTGCCGGTATCATATTCGACTCCGCGATCAGAAACGTCACGCTCGCCCCCTGCGGCTCATAGTCCTGCCGCGATACATTCAGCACATGGGCGCCGATCATCTCTGTCACATGAAACAAAATCTTGGTGAGCCGTTCCGAATTGTACTGCTCGTCGATATATGCGATATAATCCTTCTGCTCGCGTGCACTCTTCGCATAACAGACATCATAGATGTTAAAACTCAGTGATTTGGTAAGATTATTAAAACCATATAATTTCAGTTTTGTTTCCATGTACGATAATACCTTCCTCTCCACTGCCCGCGTTAATCAGATGCTGCTGACATGATTTACCAAGATGGCAATGTCCAATCGGACAGAACGATTTATCTTCCCGTGCGCCGCTCTGGTCTGTGCATAAAAAAGTGGAAACCATCACTGATTCCCACTCACAAAAATTCTCACTCAATTATCCCTACATGTATCCATCACATATAAGTTCCTATAAAGCTGACCAGAGTCTATATAGCAAAAAAGTTTACTTTTACTACTCTTATTGATTTTCACAAGTGGATTGCTGCGGGTATTCTGACACACCCAATCAATAAGGCTCTAATCGCCTTAATATTTACAACGTTTATTATACGTGAAGCTCTGCTCAATTGCAAGAACTTTTTTATTCCTTTTGCCACAGGGCAGTTCCAGAACTGTTTTGATCCTACAGCTCCAGATTCGACATCCGAATCGACAAATCCGTGTAGATGCCCGCCGGAATGTCTTCCGTAAAGCTGTACTCATTCATGTCATCCTGGTAGAAATTGTAGACCATCACTCTGGTCTTCTCCGCGTCCACAATCCAGTACTCACGCACCCCTGCAGCGCGGTACTTAAAAAGTTTCGTCGTATAGTCAATCCTTCTGCTGGCCGGTGACACCACCTCGATGATCCAGTCCGGCGCACCGTTGCAGCCTCTGTCATCCAGCTTGTTCTCATCAAAAATAATGCTGATATCCGGCTCCACATAGCTCTTGTCATCCGCATCGATAAACACGCCAAACGGGGTGATATCCACCTCGCCCTTGAAACTGTTTCTCCGGATGTGCTCCCGAATGGTCGCAAAAAGCTCTCCGACAATTCTCTGGTGATTGCGCGTGGTCGGCGCCATATAATAAACCTTTCCGTCTATGAGCTCTGCCCGCTGCCCATCTGGAAGATTGTATATATCGCTTACTGTGTAAGTGTTTAATTCCGTTAATGCCATTCCTCTTCTCCTTATCCCTTGTGTAGATTGTGTTTTTATTTTATATTCTGATTATACCCTATTTTTCGACAAAATAAAACCCCAAAGGACAAATCCTTTGAGGTTTTTATATAAATATTTTTGCTTACTTGTTTGCGACAGCAGACTTGATCTGCTCTGTCAGCATCGGAACAATCTTGTTCAGATCGCCCACGATACCGTAATCTGCCACATCGAAGATCGGCGCGGTTTCGTCCTTGTTGATTGCGACGATAATGTCGGACTCCTCCATACCTGCCAGATGCTGGATCGCACCGGAGATACCGATTGCAAAGTATACGTTCGGGCGGACGGTCTTTCCAGTCTGTCCAACCTGCAGATCCTTGCTCTTCCAGCCAGCGTCCACAACCGCACGCGAGCAGCTCACTGTGCCGCCGATTGCCTCAGCAAGATCGTCGAGAATCTTGAAGTTCTCCGGGCTTCCCACGCCGCGGCCGCCGGATACAAGAATCTTTGCATCCATGATATCCACGGTATCTGTGAGGTTCTTGACAACCTCAACGATCTCAACATACTTGTTGTCCGGTGTAAATCCAGGATTGTACTCCTCGACAACAGCCTTCGCACCCTCCTTCTTCTCAAGCTTCTGCATAACGCCCGGACGCACGGTCGCCATCTGCGGACGGAAATCAGGACATGCGATCGTAGCGATTGTGTTTCCGCCAAATGCCGGACGTGTCATGAGCAGCTGATTGTGCTTCTGCTCCTTGCCCGGAATCGGGTTGATCGGAAAATCGCCGATTTCCAGAGAAGTACAGTCCGCTGTCAGACCTGTATGTACTCTCGCGGAAACTCTCGGTCCCAGGTCACGGCCAATAGCCGTAGCGCCCACCAGCAGAATCTCCGGCTTGAACTGGTTGATAACAGATGACAGTGCATGTGCGTACGGCTCTGTCCTGTACTCCTTCAACTCCGGATCATCGACCACGATCACCTTGTCTGCACCGTAGGCTGCAAGCTCGTCTGCCAGATCCTTAACGCCGCTTCCGACCAGTACTGCTGTCACCTCTGTTGCCAGTTTCTCCGCAAGTCTCTTACCTTCGCCAATCAGCTCAAGGGCAATGCTGCTCACCTTGTTATCCACCTGCTGTGCGAAGACAAACACGCCTTTATATTCTTCTAAATTCATGATAAACCTCCATTATACTTTAAGAGTTCGATAAATCGTTCCTTATGTAATGACATTAGATAACATGCTTCTCTTTTAACTTATCCATAATGTATGCCACGGATTCCGTCGGGTCGAGTGTAACCTTCTCTCCCTTTCCTTTTCTCACCTTGTCAGATGCCCTTGCAATCTGTGTCGGTGAACCCTTCAGTCCAAGGTTGGAATCCTCCACATCCTTCAGCTCTGCTCTGCCCCATGTGGTAATCTCTGCCTTGTACGCGTCAAAGATTCCACCTGGTGTCATATAACGAGGCTCATTTAACTCAGCGAGTGCCGTAATCAGGCAGGGCATCTTCGCCTTCAGCACATGGTATCTGTCATCGTACTGGCGCTCAACAACCACGCTGTCGCCCTCGACAGTGATCTTCTGTGCATAGGAGATCACCGGGATTCCAAGATGTTCTGAAATCTGCGGTCCAACCTGCGCGGTATCTCCGTCAATCGCCTGGCGGCCTGTGATGATGAGATCGTAGTCAAGGTTTCTGATGGCGCCTGCAAGCGTCTGAGACGTAGCCCATGTATCCGCGCCGCCGAGCACTCTGTCTGTCACAAGGATACCCTTGTCCGCACCCATGGCGATCGCCTCGCGGAGAACCTCCTCCGCCTTCGGAAGACCCATCGTGACAACTGTCACCTCTGCGCCATACTGATCCTTTAATCTCAATGCTGCCTCAAGACCTGCCTTGTCGTCAGGATTCATGATTGTCAGCATAGCTGCTCTATCAAGTGTACCGTCAGGATTGAACTTAACGCCGCCCTTTGTGTCAGGTACCTGTTTCACACATACTACAACTTTCATGTCTATTCTCCTTCTATTCTTTTTATTATTCGTTTTTATTTCAACAGATTCGCGGAGATAACCATTCTCTGAACCTCGCTTGTTCCCTCATAAATCTCCGTAATCTTGGCATCTCTCATCATGCGCTCCACTTCGTACTCTCTCGTGTAGCCGTATCCGCCGTGAAGCTGAACAGCCTTTGTGGTCACTTCCATCGCCATCTCTGCAGCGTAGAGTTTTGCCATGGCAGCCTCCACGTTGTAGGAAGTCTTGTGATCCTTTGTGTACTGATCCTTTGTGCATGCAGCCTTGTATACCATAAACTGGGCAGCCTGTGCCTTTGTCGCCATATCAGCAAGCTGGAACTGTGTGTTCTGGAATGCGCCGATTGCGCGTCCAAACTGCTTTCTCTCCTGCACGTAGGCGATTGTCCTGTCGAGTGCGCCCTCGCCGATACCGAGTGCCTGCGCAGCGATACCGATACGTCCGCCGTCGAGTGTGTGCATCGCGATACCAAATCCCTTGCCCTGCTGTCCGAGCATATTGTCCTTCGGAATATGGCAGTCTGTGAAGATCAGCTCATAGGTGGAGGATCCGCGGATACCCATTTTCTTTTCCTTGGTACCAAACGAGAATCCCGGTGTGCCCTTCTCTACGATAAACGCAGAGATTTCCTTTGTCATCCTGCCGCGCTTCTCGATCATGCCGGTGATCGCAAAGATCACATACACATCCGCTTCCTTACCGTTTGTGATAAAGATCTTCGAACCGTTGAGCACCCACTCGTCGCCCTCAAGCACAGCCTTGGTCTGCTGTCCCTGCGCGTCTGTACCTGCGCCCGGCTCGGTCAGACCGAAAGCGCCGATCTTCTTTCCGCTTGCAAGGTCAGGCAGATACTTCTGCTTCTGCTCCTCTGTGCCGTATGTAAGGATCGGGTCGCAGCACAGTGATGTGTGAGCGGACACGATAACTGCGGTCGTGCCGCACACCTTTGCCAGCTCCTCGACACACATCGCATAGGTCAGGACATCACAGCCCTGTCCGCCGTACTCCTTCGGAATGGGAATGCCCATAAAGCCCGCCTTCGCCATTTTCTCAACAGTCTCTCTCGGGAACTCCTCTGTCTCATCTACCTCGATTGCAAGAGGCTTCACCTCTTTTTCAGCGAACTCTCTAAAGAGCGTTCTCGCCATCTCATGCTCTTTACTCAATGTAAAATCCATGTTAAATTTCCTCCATTTATTCATAAAAGCTTTACTGTAACCAGCAAGCCACCGTACCGCTGTACAGTGCCTTGCTGTCATGTTTCGAACTCAGTTATTTCTTAGCATAATCATAGAATCCAACGCCTGTCTTCTTTCCAAGCTTTCCGGCGCGCACCATCTTTCTCAGAAGCGGTGACGGAGCATACTTGGAATCGCCTGTCTCCGCGTAGATTACTTCCATGATGGCAAGCACGATATCCAGACCGATGTAATCGCCAAGTGCGAGAGGTCCCATCGGATGATTTGCGCCCAGCTGCATTGCCACATCAATGTCCTCAACGCTCGCAACGCCTGCAGCGTACACGTTGATCGCCTCGTTGATCATCGGGATGAGGATTCTGTTTACAACGAATCCAGCCGCCTCGTTCACCTCAACCGGAGTCTTGCCGATCTCCTTTGAGATGCCCTTAATCTTCTCAACCAGGTCAGCCGGTGTGTTTGCGCCTGCGATAACCTCAACAAGCTTCATTCTGTCAGCCGGGTTGAAGAAGTGCATACCGATCAGCGGACGATCAAGCCCTGCACCCATCTCTGTGATGGAGAGAGAGGAAGTGTTTGTCGCAAAGATACACTCCGGCTTCACAATCTCCTGCAGCTCCTTGAATGTGGACTTCTTAATCTCCATCTTCTCAGGAGCCACCTCGATAACAAGGTCACAGTCTGTACAGATATCCTTGAGGCCCGTCGCAATCTTTGCAGCGATCGCGTCCGCCTTCTCCTGTGTGATCTTCTCCTTGCTCACGAGGAAGTTCAGATTCTTTAAGATCTTAGCCTTTCCGCCGTCTGCGAACTCCTGCTTGATGTCACATAAGCAGACCTCATAACCGTCTGTCATTGCAAATGCCTGTGCAATACCAGAACCCATTGTTCCAGCACCGATAATACCTACTTTCATTGTAAGTCCTCCTTATTGATTTTCCTCTATTTCCTTGTGTTTTCAGCAGTTTTTGAACGGCTCCTTCACCTTCTCCTTGTTCTTGTCAAGGAAGAACGCCATGCCATATTTCTGATCCTCTGTCTCGAAGCAGTCCCCGAATAATTTTTCCTCAATGACAATCGCCTTGTCCATGTCGACATCAAGACCGTCATTGATTGCCTTCTTGCAGTTGCGCACTGCAATCGGCGCATTCTTTGCAATGCCTGCCGCCATCTTCTCAGCCTGTGCCATCAGCTCCTCCGCAGGATACACTGCGTTCACCAGACCGATGCGGAGCGCCTCGTCCGCCTTGATGTTTCTCGCCGTGTAAATCATCTGCTTTGCCATGCCTGCACCGACAAGGCGCGCAAGCCTCTGTGTGCCGCCGAAGCCCGGCGTGATGCCAAGGCCGACCTCAGGCTGTCCAAACACCGCGTTCTCGGAGCAGATTCGGATGTCACAGCTCATCGAAATCTCGCAGCCGCCGCCGAGCGCAAAGCCGTTCACTGCCGCAATCACAGGAACAGGGAATGTCTCAAGCTTTCTGAACACGTCATTTCCCTTCTTGCCAAACGCCTCGCCCTCCGCCTTTGTGAGCGTGCTCATCTCGCCGATATCTGCGCCTGCAACGAAGGACTTCGCGCCTGCACCCGTGAGGATCAGGCATCTCACCTCGTCGAGATTGACAGCGTCAAGCGTCGCGTCGAGCTCGTCGAGAACCTGGGAGTTGAGCGCGTTGAGCGCCTTCTCACGGTTGATTGTAATCTTGCCGACCGCACCGTTTACTTCATAAAGTATGTATTCCATGCTTACCTCCAATCGTTTAAACCGGTTATTCGTACTTCTTCACTACAGTAGAGCAGCCCATACCACCGCCGATGCACAGTGTTGCGAGACCGGTGTTTGCGCCCTTTGCCTCCATCTCGTGAAGCAGTGTAACCAGAATGCGGCAGCCGGAAGCTCCTACCGGATGGCCCAGCGCGATTGCACCGCCGTTTGGATTGAGCTGCTTATCCACATCGATGCCAAGGTCTCTGCCGACTGCGATCGACTGTGCCGCAAACGCCTCGTTTGCCTCGATAATGTCAAAGTCCTCGATCTTCATGCCTGTCTTGTCCAGAACTTTTTTGGTAGATGCGACAGGTCCGATACCCATAACTTCAGGTCTCACGCCTGCGAGCGCTCCTGCAACCCACTCTGCCATGGGAGTCACGCCCAGCTCCTTTGCCTTCTCCTCGCTCATGACAACAATCGCAGCCGCGCCGTCGTTGATGCCGGAAGCGTTTCCTGCTGTGACATATTTATCCTTGTTGATGGGGCGCAGCTTTGCAAGTCCCTCGATCGTGGAGCCTGCTCTTGGTCCCTCGTCAACCTTGAACTCTACCATTTCCTTTTTCTTCTTTACCATCACCGGAACGATCTCCTTGTCGAATGCGCCGGACTTCTGAGCCGCCTCAGCCTTCTGCTGGCTCTTCAGCGCAAACTCGTCGAGCTCCTCGCGCGTGATTTTCCACTCGTCGCAGATATTATCCGCCGTCTGGATCATGTGATAGTCGTTGAACGCATCCCAGAGCGCATCTTTGATCATGGTGTCAACCAGCACGCCGTTGTTCATGCGATAGCCGAAACGTGCATTAGGAAGTGCAAACGGAGCCATGGACATATTCTCCATACCGCCTGCCACAACGATATCCGCATCCCCTGCCAGAATCATCTGCGCAGCCATGTTGACGCAGTTTAAGCCGGATCCGCACACAACGTTCACGGTGACTGCCGGTGTCTCGATGGGAAGCCCTGCCTTGATGGATGACTGGCGGGCAACATTCTGTCCGAGTCCTGCCTGGATAACACATCCCATGTACACATGATCAACCTTGTCAGCCGGAACGCCCGCCCTGTTGAGGGCCTCCTTGATCACGATCGCCCCAAGCTCCGAAGCCGGAGTTGTGCTGAGCGAACCGCCCATAGTGCCGATTGCGGTACGGCATGCACCTGCCAATACAATTTTCTTTGCCATTATCTTTTCCTCCATCCTTTATACTCTCGCGGTGGGCTGCTGTACCGCTACAGCCGCCCACCAGTTTCCACGTGACTGTGATTTTTATGACAATAGCTCAGGAAATTTGAAAAATGCACAAAAAAATATTGCAGATTTTCGCGAAACAACGTTTTTCATGTGCAGTCCTTTGTGCAGTATTCAATATTTGCCCGTCCATTGCAGCAATCACAATCATTGTGCTTATTTTATCACATTGTTAAAAAAAAAGCAATCTATTTATCTTTTGATATTTGCGACAATATTGACGAATTTTTCCAGCCGGAATTATCCATTTTTGTGGAACCCGTTTCCGTTCCTGAATATTTGTTCCCGCAACCATTGTACATTCTCACCATTCGTCATTATTCCTGCGGCGCACTGCCCGGCTCGGGCGCGGCGGGAACGACCGGGTCCCGCATCTGGTATCTGCGGTCCCACTCCTTCGTGAAGTCGTCCCGCTCCACATCGCATCTGTGGGCGCTCAGAAATCCTGCCAGCTGGTAAAAGTCAACCCATATCTCATTGTTCCCGTCCTTCTGGGACTCGTCAAAAATCAGCTGCAGGCCCACATGGAGATGCACGGTCTTGATATTGTTCACGTTCTCCTTGTCGCTGTAGCCCGTGTGCCCCATATAACCAATCACATCCCCCGCAGTGACATAGTCCCCCTCCTTGAGTCCCTCCGCATAGGGCCTGTTCTGCCTGAGATGCGCGTAGTAGTAATAGCGCTTGCTGTCAAAACTGCGGATACCGATGCGCCACCCGCCGTAGCGGTTCCATCCGAGCGCCTCGACATAGCCGGACTCGATCGCGATGATCGGTGTACCGACAAGCCCCATCATGTCATGGCCGAGATGCTGCCTCTTGTACCCGAAATCCCTGCCGACGCCGAAGTCATCATAATCCTGGTAGGAAAATCCGGCCGCGATCGGCGAGAATGCCTTCAGCCCATATTTTTTCTGATAGGTTCCGCTCTCGTCGGCGATCTCATACTCCCCCACCATGCCGCCGAGCACCGCGGAGTACGCCTCATAATAATATGGAAAGTACTGATACTTTTCTCTCAGATCCGCCTCCGTCACTTCCCCGGCTGCAAGCTTTGTTGCAATCTCGTCGATATACGCCGTCGATTTGCCATCAAACTCCCCGCCGCCGCGCACTGCGGCGTAGGCGAGCAGCACAATCCAGTCGAGATGCACCTCTGACTCATACGATTCTATGTCCATCAGGCACGCCTTCTTCATGGCCTCCTTCGACGCGTTAAAGTCCACCCATTTAATAAAATTCTCATTTGTCTGGCTGACTGGCAGCTCCCCTTCCCTGCTCTCATACCAAAAAATCCCTGCCGCCAGCGCAAGTGCCGCCAGAACCAGGCATGTCATCCTTTTACTTCCCACACAATCACCATTTCGTCAACACATTATCGGTTCATTATATGCGCTGCAAAACCGCGGTATTCACTTGCGCCCGGGCGTGTGTGAAAAATGTGCGCTGTGCTCTTGCTGTGCCGGGGCTGTGTCCTTACTGCTGCTCAAGTATTGCGGCAATCTTCTTGATCATCTCGTCCTCCTTCAGCCGGAATTTGATCTCCACCCTTCTCGACGCCGCCATATCCACCCGATCTGTTGGATTTCCCGCATCGTCCGTCTGGTAGACCGGACTGCTCCACGATTTGCCGTTCACGGTCAAAAGCCTCTGCAGCTGCTCAATCTTTGCCTCGCTCAATCCGTTGCTTTTGTTCAGGCAGAAATCTGCCACGGCGTTGGCGCGCTCATAGGACAGCTCCATATTGCTCTGATAGCCTCCGTCGGTGTCCGTGTGTCCCTCTATAATAATTTCGGCAATGTACCCCCGGAACTGATCCTGGAGCAGCACATCCAGATACATCGGGATAATGTTTTTCAATGTCTCCCTGCTTTCCGCTGTCAGCGAAGCGCTGTTATAGCGGAAAAGCACATCCGAGGAGAATGTGATAGAGCCGGTCTGCGCATCCACTTTCATCGTGGAGTTGCTGAACGCGGACTGCAGCGCGCCGATAATATCCGTGCGGATGCCCACGATATCCTGCAGTTCCTGCTTTGTCGTCGTCAGCTCCTGTCTGGCATTCTCTATCTCCAGATATGCATGGTTCAACTCTTCCTGCGTCAGGGCAGCCTGCTCGTACGCCTGCTGCAGCTGCGCCAGGGAGGACGCAAGCTCCTCATTGGACTTTTCCAGCTCCGCCTTGGAAAATTCCAGGTCCTCGATTGTGATATCCAGCTCGCTCTGCGCCGCGCTGAGCTCCAGCCTTGTTTTGTCGAGATCGTTCGTCTTCTGCCTGTATATGGCCAGCGTGATCGCTATCAGCAAAATAAATATCAGCAGAAGCGCTGCCATCATATCCGAGTAGGACTGCCAGTAGCTGTGCTCCGCAAAGGCTTCTCTGTGTCTTCGTCTATTTTTCATATAAATTCCTCATCTGCTCAAATGTGTACAGCTGGCTGCCGATCTCGTCGCTCATCTCCCTGCACATGTCCGCCAGCAGTTCTTTCTGTTCTTCCAGCTGTCCCGCAAATACCTCCTGGCGCTCTATGACGCGCGCAAGCGCCTCCTGCACGTCGCGGTTTACCTCCACCAGGGCCGTGACCGCATCCACCATCTGCGCGACATTGGCTGCGCTGGCGGCCTGCGCCTCCCCCGCACTCCTCAGCACACTTCCAAGCTTCTTAAAATCCGTATTTAAAGCCGACTGCATCTGCTCTGTAAATCTGTCCACGATGCGCCCCACGCCCGCTGTCTGCTCCGCCGCACTGCCTTTCATCATGTCGAGCATCTGCCTTAAGGAACTTGCCATTCCCGCCTGATAGACAAGCATC
This sequence comes from uncultured Lachnospiraceae bacterium, assembly GCA_947175845.1. GTDB lineage: Bacteria > Bacillota > Clostridia > Lachnospirales > Lachnospiraceae > COE1. The sequence continues at coordinate 11,919 of CAMWOK010000024.1, forward strand.
GTCGCAGAGTTTTCATCGTCTCTTGCCGCGGACGGCTGCGCGATCTGCCGGAACGCACTTAAAAATTCATCCAGCTTCTGATACGCGTCCGCCATGATGCTCCGGTAGATAATGTGGAACACCAGCGAGAAGAAGATGCCGTACACCGAGGTGTGGAACGCCACTTTCATGCCGGAAAGCAGCGCCCCCACATTGTCAGAAATCGTAAAAATATCGTCCCCGCTGAATGCGCCAAGCCCCATGGACAGCCCGAGAAAGGTTCCCAGAATCCCCATGCCCGTAAGGGTCCCCGGCACGCCGGAGTTAAAGAAATTCATGCTTACCCGGTCCAGGAGATCCTCATTGATATATTCCTCCAGATCGCAGGACACACCGACGCCCCGCCGCGTCTTTGCCGCTTTTACCCGCAGACAGTACCTGTCGAACGCATCCTGCAGCACTTTTTCCTCAAAAAGTGACGTGTTGTCTCTGTAATCTGCCCACAGATTCTTTTCGTCCGCCTCCTCATACTCCTCCCACAGGCGCTGTCCGGCATCTTCGAGCGCGCGGGTCACTCTGCCCAGCCTGCCGAAACTGACGGCGGATATGACAAAGAGAATCCCGATGAGAAGCAGAAATCCGATGTTGATGACAAGGTTTACGGATGACTGCCATTCCCCCGTAAACACTCCGTTCAAATACAACACAAAAACCACAACAATGACATACAAAAAAAATAGTACATAATACAGATTTCTTTTCATTCTTATTCCCGTCCTTTTCCTTTCGTACTTTCTTTCAGATAGTATTTCGTTTATCTCTGGAAACGATTCTTACAGTTTATGGCTGCCCGCTGTAAAGTCCTGCGAAAAGAACAGGCACCAAAACCCGGTGCCTGTCCACTGATCACTATTTAATTTTCCGGCTCGATCAGGCCATACGTGTTTCCCTTGCGCTTGTAAACCACGTTCACCTCGTCTGTCTCCGCGTTGCAGAACACATAGAAATCGTGTCCGAGCAGTTCCATCTGGACACACGCGTCCTCGGGATACATCGGCTTGATGTCGAACTTTTTGGTGCGGACAATCCGAACTTCCTCCTCGTCCACCGCGTGCTCATTCTCTATGAAATCGGTCCTGAGGCTCGCCGCGCCCGCCTGCTGCTCTGCCCTGAATTTGTTCTTATATTTCTTTAACTGCCGCTCAATCACTTCTGCTGCGAGGTCAACAGACACATACATATCATTGCTCACCTGCTCGGAGCGTATGATATTTCCCTTGACAGGAATGGTGACCTCTATCTTCTGCCGCTCCTTCTCGACACTTAATGTCGCATGTACCTCCGTTTCTGGCGTGAAATACTTCTCCAGCTTGCCGATCTTGTCCTCAACTGCCGCCTTCAGCCCGGGCGTCACGTCGATGTTCTTGCCACTGATAATAAATTTCATTCTGTCCACATCCCTTCGCACTTAATTTAGGACACGTATGAAATATGCCCTAGTAAACTGTAAATTGATTATATCATATCCTTTTCATTTTTCCAATATTTTTTGTAAATATAATCTAATTTTTTTTGTTTTAACACTCTTTTTTTAGACAATTTTCAGCAAGATTTTATGCAAAAAACTGTCAACGCATTTATGATAAGTTTTTCAAAAAATTACCATTTTCGTGTTTTTTAACAAAACATGCTTTCGCTTACAATCTCTTTGTTTTCCACAAGAAAACCCGTTCCAATCTGTGGATATTGTGGATAAATCGGTGTATAAGTCAATTTTACGCTCTTTTCCACTTTTTCCTGTGTGGATAAGTTGTGAACGTATAAAAAAATGACTGTTGTGTCACAAAAGAATATTGGTATTTTTTTGTGCAGTTTTTTCTAACTTCCCTGTGGCGCGCCGAGCACACGCCAAACACAAAAAGGATGGATAACAACTGCTATCCATCCTGCCTGATATGAACTAGAAAATTCTTCTCACTGACAAAATATTGCGATATGTTGCGCTGGAAACGATAATTCCCGTCTTGGATGTGCTGGCATGTACAATCTGTCCATTTCCCACATAAAGACCTACATGTCCGGAATAACATACGATATCGCCCGGCTGTGCATTGGCTAGTCCGCCGACATCATACCCCTGGCTTCTCAGAGCAGATGACGAATGCGGCAGGCTCACGCCAAAGTTCTTGTACACACTCATCACAAATCCGGAGCAGTCTGTTCCGTTTGTGAGGCTTGAGCCTCCCCACACATACGGATTCCCCACAAACTGTGTCGCATAATCGATGACTGCCTTGCCCATCTCGCTTCCCTCAGAAGCCGCCGCTGTGCTCCTTGCCACCTCTATCGTTGCCTGGTTTGCCTCCGACCGCTGTGCCTGCGCTTCCGCCTGTCGCTGTGCCCTGGATGCCTCTGTCGCCGCCGCTGCAGCCCTTGCCTCCTCACGCGCACGCGCCTCCCGTGCAAGTCTTTCATCCTCTTCCTTCTTTGACTCTGCATGTACAAAATCAGTTCTGAGATTTACATAATCTCTGGAAACATAACCGTCGCCTTCCTCGATCGCGATCTTCACCCATCCATCAAGTTCCTCGACCACGACCAGTTCTTCCTGAATCGGAACAAGTCCAAGCACGATCGACTCTGTGCTCGCTTCCTGACGAACCTTCAGTGTGGTCGTGTTCACGATCGCATAGGTTGTCCCAACCTCCTTTGCAAGCGCTTCTGCTTCCTCGCCTACCACACAGTATTCACCCTTAACATAACCAGTACAGTTGCCTGACACAATCTTGTACCAGCCATTCTCCTCCTCGACAAACTCGCCGACAGACTTGTCATAAAGCTTTCCGACAATCTCGCCGTCCTCACTCGGAAGGCTTCTTACATTTACATAGTTGTTGACACGCGCGATAACGAGGCGTGAGAAATCCTGACCGTCCTCCTCAGTCTCTGTCTCAAGTTCCGTCTCTTCCTCGGCCTCTGTCTCAAGTTCCGTCTCGACGTCCTCATACGTATCTGTGGCAGAAAAGCCTGCACTCACACCGTACTCATCGTCCCCGGATGTGCTCTCTGCCTTCTCATCGGTTGCCTGGCTGTCCGTTTCCGGCTTCTCCTCTGTTGCCTGACTGTCCGTTTCCGGCTTCTTCTCGGTTGTCTGGCTGTCCGTTTCCGGCTCCTTCTCGGTCGTCTGGTCGTCTGATTTCTCCTCTGTCGACAACTCGCCGTTGTTCTCGGCATCCTCCTGCTCTATCTTTGTCTCCTCTGAGCTGCTCTCTTCGTCCTGCGCCTCGTCGATCACTTCGCTGAATGGCTCTGAAAGCTCTGTCGAAACCCTTACGTTCCCATTTATTGCATTCGACCAGATAAGGTTCGTCGACGCGTCTGCAAGCGCCACCTTCTCGGACGCCATGACAATATTGGGCTGTAATCCGGAAGCACTCTCGAGATAGGCTATGTTTTGAACAACTTCCACCTGGAGATCCTGGATCGTACTGCCTTCATCCAGCACAACTGCAACCCCTGCAGCCGGCACGTCCGAAGAATTGTTAATCTTTGCCTGAAGTGTCATCTGGTATCCGGAAATCGAAAGTGTTCCGACAAGAGCGCATGCCGCTGCCTTCACGCCGTATCTGTTCATGATTATTCCTCCAATGTATAGTGTATGTGATACAATCCAAACTGTTCAGTCCGCTGAACAATTACATTTTGCTTTACTATGTTTCATATTTTTAATAATTATTACGAATTTATTACATCTATGAAATAAACTATCACATTTCACCGCGATTGTCAAGAGATCTTTTTGCACGCAGATGCACTTTCAGCACAAAAAATATTGTTTTTTTCGCCGTACAATTTGGTTACTTTCCCTATTTTATACTCTTTTTCTTTGAATTTCTTCTTATTTTGACCCCCTTTTCCAGCAATTTCAACCTTTTATGACACAATATATATTTCTGTAACTTTTACAAAATATCTGCGTGCAGATACTCCTGCGCCGAGTGAACAGCGTTCGCGCCGTCCGCCACTGCCGTAATAATCTGCCGCATTGCTTTTTTTCGGATGTCTCCGGCGGCAAAAATGCCTTTTTGGGACGTCGCACAGGTCTCATCCGCTATGACATACCCTTTCTCGTCCGTCTCGACCAGCGCCCTGAACAGCCCCGTGTCCGGGACAATGCCCACGGCGATAAACACACCCTCGACCTCAAGCCTAGTCTGCTCACCGTTTTTATTGTTGCAGACCTCAAGCCCTTCCACCATCTCAGCGCCCAGGATCGCTCTCACTTCGCAGTTCCAGAGCATCTCGACGTTCTCGAGGGAAAAAAGCTTTTTCTGCAGGCTGTCCGCCGCCCTGAGCTGATCCCTTCTGTGAATAAGATAAACTTTTTTGCAGATTCCCGCCAGGAAAACCGCATCCTCCACAGCCACATCGCCGCCGCCGACCACTGCGACGGTGCTTTTTCTGTAAAATGCCCCGTCACAAGTCGCACAGTAGGATACCCCCATCCCGGCAAGCTCCTTCTCACCCGGCACGCCGAGCAGAGAGTGGGAAGCACCTGTGGCAAGAATCACTGTTTTTGTCTGAAAATCTGTTTTTTCAGTGTGGACGGTGTAGCTCGTATGCTGCCCCGCGTCTTGCTCAATTCCCTGCACAGCGGCAGTGATAAACGAAACACCGAGGCGGTCTGCGTGTTCGCGGAACCGGCCCGACAAATCGCCTCCGCTCAAACCTGGAAGTCCCAGGTAATTATCTACCTCGTAGGTGCTCAGAACCTGCCCGCCGCTGACAGGGCTTCTGTCGATGACCGCAGTCCTAAGCCCTGCCCGCACCGCATAAACCGCCGCGCCAAGCCCTGCAGGCCCTGCACCGATTATCAGTAAATCATACATTTCATTCTCCATCATGTCCAACCTCCATCCAATGTTATTATTTGTCCTGTCAGATACTCATTTCCGGCGCACAAAAACTTCACAAGCTCTGCCACCTCCTCCGGCCGCCCTACACGGTCAGCCGGTATTTCCTGTATCAGCGCAGTCATGTCCTCTCCATTAAAACACTGATTCATCTCCGTGTCAATCACACCGCACGCAATCGCGTTCACCTGGATATTGCTTGGCGCCAGCTCTTTGGCCAGCGCGCGTGTCATCGCGTTTAGCCCTCCCTTTGAGGCCGAGTAGGCTACCTCCATCGAGGCGCCGACGGTTCCCCACACAGAGGAAATATTGATAATCCGCCCCCGGCGGCGGCGCACCATCCCCGGAACGGCGTGGCTGCATGTCAGAAAGCACGCATTCAGGTTGGTGTCGATCACCTCCCGCCACTCCTGGTACGTCATATCTGTCAGCAGCCCTACATAGGAAATCCCCGCATTGTTTACAAGAATGTCAAGATACGCAATCTCCTGAAACAGTTCCGCCACCTTGCTCTCGTCATAAATTGGAAACATGTAGCAGTTACACTGTATTCCATACTGCCCGCGCAGCTCTTTTGCCAGCTGCTCGAGCAGTGCACCGTTTTTGTGGCAGGTCAAATACAGATCATATCCCATCGACGCCAGCGCGCACGCGACCGCCTTCCCGATTCCCCGCGACGCGCCTGTGACGAGCGCTCTCTTTCTGTCAGCTGTATCCATTTCCCTGTCTCTCCTTTCTCAGGTTTCAATCTCTTTACATCAGGAAAGCCGCAGATTCCTGCGGCCCGTCCGTCATCGCTTTCAATCACACCCTAATCCTGTGCGACTACTTCCTTATAAAATTCAGCGTAATCCTTTCTCCCGTCTTTGGTGAACTGTATCGCAGCCCGCGGATGCTGGTTCAGAAGTCCCGTCATCATGTACTGCAAGTCAAATCCCCATACCACACCGTCCTCCCTGAGCTGATTCATATATTTTTCTATGAACTGTATCACATAAAAATTGTTGTACTTCGGATTGTGCAGAAATCCGAGCAGCAGCTCCATCGCGCAGTTTCCAGCCCCTCTGCCCATCCCCGAGTAGGTCGCGTCAAGCCAGTCCACGCCGTCACCGACCGCCTCGATGGTGTTGGCAAACGCAAGCTGCTGATTGTTGTGCGCGTGAATGCCGAGCTGCTTGCCGTATTTTGCGGCAAACTCCATATACGTATCCGCAATCCGGGCAATCTGCTCGGGGTACAGCGACCCAAAGCTGTCGACAATGTACAGCACATCCGCCGATGTCTGCCCCAGTATATCGAGCGCAACTTTCAAATCGCTCTCCTGCCCGTTTGAGATCGCCATAATATTACAGCTTACTTCATATCCTTTTTTCTTGGCATCTTCGATCATGTTCGCCGCCGCCGGAATCGTGTTCAGGTACGTCGCCACGCGAATCAGGTCAATTGGACTCTCCGAGCGGCTGAGGATATCTTTCTTGTAATCGCATCTGCCGACATCTGCCATCACCGCAATCTTGAGGCTCGTATCATTGTCTCCCACAATCTCCCTGATATCGTCATCATCGCAGAATTTCCACTTTCCGAACTTACTCTGGTCAAACATCTCCTTGGACGCCTTATATCCCATCTCCATATAGTCCACGCCCGCCTTGATATTCGAT
>CAMWOK010000025.1 GCA_947175845.1 uncultured Lachnospiraceae bacterium
GTAGCCGTCGATGATCACATGGTGGAAACGCACATACAGATAGACGCCGCCCTCTGAAACCGGCATCACAACCGCATGGTACAGCTGCTTCTCCATATCCATGGAAATCCGGTCGAGCGCTGCCATCTGATTTTCAACCTGCGCCATCGTGTAGGGTTCCCACACACTGCATGCGTACAGTTTTTTCTCCCCGTATACCATCTGCCACTCCTGGCTGTCCGAATCATGCCGCAGCGATGCGGCGAAGATATCGGCGCTGTCAAGCACCTGATCCGCCGCCGCCTTCACTGCCTGCGCCGTGCAGTCCGGCAGATAGAGTTTCAGCGAAATCGTATTTCTTGCACTCCGGGGGCGAACCTGCTGCGTCAGTGCAATCATCCTCTGTGAGAGGTTCAACGCCCTGATTTTCTGTCCTTGTGCCTCCATAGTTACACCACCGTCAAAATGTCCGAAAAACCTGTCACTTCAAAGATCTCCATGATTGTATCATTCACGTTTGCCACCGTCATACTGCCCTGCTTATTCATCGTTTTCTGTGCGCCTAACAGAATGCGCAGCCCCGCAGAGGACAGGTAATCGAGCGCCGCCATATCGATCGTCAGCCCCGCAATCCCGTCGAGCGAATTTTTGAGCACTGACTCAAGCTCCGGCGCGGTGTTCGTGTCCAGCCGCCCTTCCAGCGCCACTGTGAGATTATTTCCATTTAGCGTTTTTGTGATTTTCATGTCCTGCTCCTTTCTACAATCCATACTCCATAGCCCGCATTCTGTATCGCTGTGCCGCTTCTGCGATCTCGCCCTGCACTAATACCCGATGCATTCCTTCAGCCAGTCATTGGTGACATAGTTCTCCACAGCACCGTACGTTTCTGGCGCGACGCTGTAAATTGTTTCGATCGTCGTGTTATCCCTGAGCATATCCTGCGTGATCAGCGATGCCGGCATCTCGATATAGTTCGTCTGCTCCCCGGTCTTTGGATCTGTGATATCCTCATATTCACCGTTTAATTCCAGTGCCAGAATGCGGATCCCCTGTTCGCCGTTTGCCTTGAAATCCGTGCAGGCACAGGCTTTCCACTGCGAGTCCTCATCCAGCATATACTGGATGTCCATGTTGCAGATATCGACCGAGACGAGCGGGATATTGCGCTGCGACTCCCGCAATGCCTGGTAACAGCCCTGGGCATAGGCATCGTACGCCACCCATACCGCGTCAATGTCCCCCGCCTTGTACTTCTCGAGCGTAGCGCTCATCACGTCGCGCATGGAATCTGACGCGTTGTTGTAGTCCGTCGGCCCGATCACCTCGAGCGTGTTGATCTTCCCACTCTGCTCATATGCCTGATATCCGATCTCGCGCCTGTCAAAAGCGGCGATGTAGTTGGGTCCAACCCACACCTTGAGCACATTCACCTGATCTTTGGAGGGGTACAGCTCCTCGCAGACATAATCGAGCAGGCTTGTCGCAAAACCTGCGTCATCCTGAAAAAACTGCGTGACCCCGTCAAGCTCCTGCGCCTGTCCCGACGCGTCGCGAAACTGCGTGTCAAATGTCACGATCTTCAGATCCGGGTACTCTGCAAGCAATGACCCGAGAAACGTGTACGAGTAGTCCTGCCCGCCATGGGACAGATACAGCCCGTCATATCCGCCTGCCGCGCAGGTGCTGATATAATTCTGAAACGCGGCGTCATCTCCGTCGGAAAAAAATACATCACACTCCATCCCAAGCTTTTCCGCTGTCTTCTCGCACTGGTCTGCGCACAGCTGAAAAATCTCACTCGACGGCATATTCAGAATATATGCAACTTTCTTTCCCGCAACCGGCGATGCCTGTGCACCTCCCATTATCTCATTCCGAACTGCGCATCCCGCAAAACCGGATGCCAGCACCAGCGCAGCTCCCGATATTGCAGCCGCCATTTTAAAACGTCTCCTCACTTTCATGCCTCCATCTAAAAATTACTTCCGTTCCATCCCCACTTGTCAACCTCCTCGTACTTGACGTAGACGTGGTCTTTCGGAATCCGCAGATCCTGTTCATAAATCTTACAGATTGTACCTGTCAGCTGATCCAGACAGCCCCGCGGGATCGATCCGAACACTTTCACTTCGACAAAGGCGGACGGCTGTGCCTGCTTTCCCTGAAAATACAAATCACACCTGTCGGCGAGCTCCACCATCAACCACTCCTCCGACTTTCCCGGTATAATCGAGATCGCCCTGCCAAGCTTCTCCTTTACGGACATGCGCTGTGATGCGGTCATCACAGTGCTCACCCTCGAATTGATAAACGGCATATCCATTCCTCCCCGCGCCAGCTAATCCCCGATATCTGTGTGGCCCTGCTCGAACTCCCACTGCAGGCCATACTTGTCAATAAAATAAAAATACTTGGTGTTTCCCAGAATGTCTGCCGCCGCCTGCTTTGCCTGCGCGTCGTTCTCCTTCGCCTCGTCAAAATAGTAAAAATCCGAAGGTTCTGTTTTGCTGATCTGGTATACCTTGTATGCGTCCGTCGTGTTGATGAGTGTGACGTCCGGCTGCGCCTTGATGTAATCAAACGCCTCCTCAATGTTTGTCACCTTCAGTGCGACGTGGCGCGCACCGCTGATATCATTTGCCTTGAAAATCACCGGTTCCTTGCGTCCTTCGGGCTTGTGATAGCACATCAGCTCGATCGTAAACTTTGTGCCCGGCACATCCATAAATCCGATGGAGACCTCCGCATCCTTCGCCTCCTCAATAAAACCGCCCGCCTGGAAAAATCCCTCGTTTTTCCAGTGCGGAATATGCTGGTTGGGCACAGCCCCCAGAATCCGCTCATAGTACGAAAATGCTTCACTGACATCGTCCACAAAAATGCAGACATGCGATAATCCTGTAAAATTAGGTTTTTCCATATTCTAAATCCTCCTATAAGATTCCTCTGTCGCGGCACAGTGCCTCGATACTCCTGTCGTAAGTGGCTTCCGCCTCCGCGGAGAAAAAGCACCCCGGCACACCCTCGTTGTTATCCCTGTGATGCGCTACGCACTCACAGCACTTTCCGTGCCTCGGACAGTCATATGTACAGGGACATGGTCTGTTGTTGCTGCAATTTTCCATACTGGTACTCTCCTTCTCTGTTGTGTCACTCGTGATTTTATCTACCTGTCACCATCTGCTATGATAGCACAGATTCCGTCTCATTTGGGGCTTCCGGCACCGTTTGCGCTTTTTGAGGTATCATTTGCATCTGCCGGGGGCGCGCAGTCTCTCCACGTCCAGCAGGTCAAGACCTGCTGCCAGCTCCACAAGCTCCGCCTGCAGGCAGAACAGATTCACCGCCGTCGCCGCAAATTCCAGGATCACATTGAGGGCGATCGTGACCGCGATCGCCTCCAATGGAATGTTGAGCTGGACAAACAATATCGTATAGCAGGTCAGCGCACCGCCTGGAATCGGAGGCGCCGCCACCGCGAGCACAATGGCGATGAGACAGGCTGTGGCCATCCACACCGGGGAGACCGTCACACCGTAGATTTCAGCCATGCACAAGCCGACTGCCAGAAACATGACGGAGACGCCCGGCATGAAGATAACCTGCCCCAGAGGAACGCCGAAATTGACAATCCTTCTGTCAATCCCAAGATCTTTTTCACAGCACTCCATATTTATCCCGAAAGCGGCGGAAGAAGATGCCGTCGTCAGCGCGATCAGAAATGTCGGCATCATCTTTCTCGTCAGTACCGCAGGATGCACTTTCCTTTTGACACAGACCAGCATGAGATACGCCGCCAGAAGGATACCGTCCCCCAAAAGCATCGCCAGTATCAGCTTGTACGCAGAACCCAGAATCCAAAAATCGTTCGCCAGTATCATATTGAAGATGCTGCCAAACACAAACAGCGGCACAAAGGCGCTGACTGCCTCCATAATAAGCTGCACGATATAGTTCGACTGCTCCACAAAGCTGGCAGCCACGGTAGCCTTGTTTCCCCGTATCAGCATCGCCATTCCGATCAGAACCGCCACAAAAATAATCTGCAGCGGGTTCCCCTCCGCAAAGGGCGTAAAAAAATTTTCCGGAATGATGTCCAGAATCATCTGGAACAGTTCGGAAAAATCAAACAGTCCGCTGCCGCCGGAGCGCAGGTCAAAAAGCGGCAGTGCAGCCGCACACGCAGGCAGCGTCAGAAGGACAGTCATCAGCATGAAGCGCCCGATCATCCGCTTCCCGATTCTGCCCATGGCCGCCAAATCCCCGATGCTGTAAATTCCCCAGGCAACCGACAGGAACACCATCGGCCCTGCGATGGCAGACAAAAGCCCCATAAAACGGTTAAACAGCGGGCCTGTCAGCTCGTCAGCAAGGAATGTCCGCACCCCCTCCGGCATGAGGCGGCACAGGCCACCGCACAAAAGGGCCAGCGCTGCCGCAAGCACCAGGGAGGCCATCTGGGAACGCTTTTTCTTCCTGGGTGTAAACACAACCCGGTTCTCGCCGTTCTTGTACTGCCATGTGGGGACAACTCCCATGTTGGCAAGCAGCCCCCGCAGCACCTCGCTTGACTGCTCCTCTTCTGCGTCAAACGGATCATAGCGTTCCCCCGCGACACAGAGTTCCAGGCGCAGCCTCTTAAAATGCCTGGTATCTTTTCGCACAAAGACCGCCTCCGCACCGAAAACCTCCTGGTATTTTAGGAGCGTCTCCTCCACCGCAAGCCGTATCTGCAGGATATTTCTGGAATCCGCCCCCCATTCTCCCAGGATCTGCTCGGCAGAGGCAGCTGTCTGCGCAATGTTTTCATTGCTGAGTTTTAATTTTTCTATCATCGTCCTCATATGTTGATAACAAAGGTATTTTCCCCATCTGCAAACTTATGTTCCATCCCTTTGCACATTCCTTTTATCATCCTGCCGGACAAATCATCCTCTCTCCCAAATGGATGAAAGGAAGTCCCGCCGTAGGCAAACCGCATCTGTGCCTGGTTCTCCTGCTCGCTGTACTCCACATCCAGGGTAATACCCCTTTTCCTTCCCTTCTCTGCCGCAGGCAGTAGTTTTTGCATCAGCACTTCCTCGGCCACAAGCTGCATGGCGTAAATCTGCCTCTGGGAGAGCTGCTGCTTTCGCCCGAACTCCTCAAGCTGCGTCATAAAAGCCAGAAAGTCAAAATCTGGAGAGATGCCTTCTAGGTGGAGCACCTTGAGCTGCCGGACAAAGATCCGGGTCCGCTCCCTCTTTGGGTGCTCGAAAATCTGCTCCGGCGTCCCGTCCTCATAGATTTCACCCTCGTCCATATAAAAGATTCTTGTGGATACATCCCGGGCAAACTTCATCTCATGCGTCACGATCATCATGGTCATTCCCTGCCCTGCCAGCCTGCGGATCACCGACAAAACCTCCCCCACCATGGTAGGGTCGAGGGCGGATGTCGGCTCGTCAAAAAGAATGATCTCCGGCTCCATGGCGACCGTCCGCGCAATCGCCGCGCGCTGCTTCTGTCCCCCCGACAATTCGTCGGGGTAGGCAAGCGCTTTGTCCGCAAGACCTATGGTGCGCAGCAGTTCCATCCCCCTGTCGTAAGCCTCCTGACGGCTCCTGCCAAGAAGGTCAACCTGCCCCATCATAATATTTTCAATAATGGTTTTGTGGGCAAAGAGATTGAATGACTGAAACACCATCCCCATCTTGCGCCGCACCAGATTTACCCTGCTTTTGGGGTCGCCGCGCTTCCTGTCCGTCACCGTCACGCCGTCCACCACGATCTCGCCCTGCGTGGGCGTCTCCAACAGATTGATGCAGCGCAGCAGGGTCGATTTCCCGGTGCCCGAAGGTCCGATTACAGAGATGACCTCCCCCTTTTTGATCTCCGCGCTCACGCGCCGCAGAGGCGTCACATTGGCATACTCCTTGCGCAGATTCCGGATTGATATCATACTCATTTCCATATCACATACGCACCCCCTTTACGCTGCGTTTCCTCCGCCCGGGCACGGCCTTCTGCTCTGCAAAGGACAACACCGCCGCCATCACATTGGCGATGGCAAAGTAGAGAACTGCCGTCACAATCAGCGGAAAGAAAGCCTCCATGGTGCGCGAGCGGATGATGTCAGATACTTTGGTCAGATCCTGCACGGCAATGTATCCTACCACGGAAGTCATCTTTACCATGGAGATAAATTCGCCTTTCAGCACAGGAATGAAATTTCCTGCCGCCTGGGGAAATACAATCTTGAAGAAGGTCTGACGCTTCGTGTACCCCATGGCAAGAGCAGCCTCGCTCTGCCCCCTGTCCACCGTCTCGATGCCAGCCCGCATCATCTCGGACGAATATGCCGCAAAATTGATCGAAAATCCGATGATTGCTACCACAATTCCGGAAATATCCACCGATCCGAAAATCCCGTAATACAGAATCATCAGAAAAACCACGATGGGCGTGCCCTGAATCACGCGGACAAACACCGCCGCACCCAGCTGCACCGGCTTGTACCCGCTCCGCCGCAGCATACAGATGCCAAATCCAAGACACAGGCCGAAGAACCCAGAAAAGACGGAAAGCAGGATCGTGATGCCAAGTCCCTGTAAGATCAGGCGCCACCGCCCCTCGACCACAAAAGTGCTCTGAAAGCTGTCCGCAAGACCTGCAAAAAAGCCTTCCTGCCGCGCCGCGCCGTCCGTGTCACGCACCAGAAGCACCATGGCGGAGTCATAGTGCGTGTCTGCGAAATCCACCCGCTTTGCCCGCTCTTGCGTGATGGACATGCTCCCGCTGACCACGTCTGCCTTCCCGCTCTCGAGGGCGGCAATCAGCGAGACAAATTCACAGGTTGTCATCTCCACCGCACAATCCAGCTCGCGGGCGATCAAAAGCAACAGGTCAATCTCAAGGCCCAGCGGCTCGCCGCCGCTTCCAAGATAGGTCAGCGGCTCGTGGGCGCCGTCGTAGTAATACCGGATGGTGCCCTGAGTCCCCGGCCAGTCCTGCTGTGGCAGTGTCTTTGCGCTATCGTCCGCCCCGAGCCATTTTTCCTTTAAGGATGCGATCGTCCCGTCTGCCTGAAACTTCGCGATCACGGTATTAAACTGCTCCCGCAGCGCACTTCCCTTTGGAAAAGCATACCCGTACTGGTCCTGGACGACAGGCTCCTCAAAAATTTTCAGCCCCTCATTCTTTGCCACTGCAAGCTGCGCCAGCGGCTCGTCCAGCGCCCCCGCGTCCACACGGCCGGCCTTGAGCGCCGCGACAATGTCGGACACCGAATTGAAGTACGAAAAATCCTTGGCCCCCTCAATCGCTCCCTGCAGAAGCTGGTCGTAAACCCCTCCGCTCAGCGCTGCAAACCGCGCCCCGGAAAAATCGGAGAGTGTCTCATAGCCTCTCTCTGGGCTGTCCCCCTGAACGGACCTTACCATGACGGCAGTCACCGAGGGATAAACACAGTCGGAAAATTCAATGTGCCTGCGCCGCTCTTGCGTGGCGTTGAGATTTGCCATGATACAGTCAATGTCGCCAGCCTGGGCCGCCGCAATGATTCCGTCATAGTCATAAATCTTAATTTCCACTTCCGCGTTCAGCCACGCCCCGAAACGATACACCAGTTCCACGTCATATCCCGTGAGCGTCGTCCCCTCATAGTAGCTAAACGGCTGAACCGTCCCTGTGGTTCCCACCCGTATCTTACAGTCCGGCGTCTGAGGTACCGGTATCTTTGGCATGTCTGTCTCTGCCGATCGCACCCAGCGCTCGTACATCTCATCGAGCGTTCCATCCTCCCGCGCCTCAGAAAGGAACTGGTTTACCTTATCCTTTAAATGGTCAATCTGACTCCTGGGCGAGATTCCCACAGCCACATCCATGCTCTCCCCCAGATTTTCCTCTAAGATCTCCACACCCTCAAGCCCGCTGGCTATGGCAAATTCCATCATCACCCGGTCATAGACAAACCCGTCCAGCTTTCCCTGTGAGATGGCAAGATATCCCGAAGTATTGCCGGAAAAGGTTTTGTGTTCCGCCTCCGGCAGATATTTTTCTGCCATGTACATACCTGCCCCGCCCTCCGGCACGCCGATCGTATACGCGGGATCGTTGAGCTGTTCTACAGAAGCAATCTGCACGGAAGCATTTATCCCGCTCTCCTGCTTTTTGCATCCTCCCAGACAAAACATCCCTGCAAACATAACTGCCAGAAATATTGTTCTCTTTTGTGCCCCCATCTGTTCCTCACTCTCTGTCTGCCATCATTTCGTTCCAGTGCAGCGAACTGCCTGGCTATCTCCTACAGCTTCCTATTATAACAGATAGCATTCCCAAACGGGGCAGCATGGTATGGTTCGCAATTTTTCGGGTACAGTTTGCATAAAAAAACACGCATTTTATCACGAAGCTGTACTCCCGTGATAAAATGCGTGTCTCTCTGCTGCCTATTTCAGCATCTCCGCGTGATTGACAATCGTAGTATTATATAGAAACAGGATATCTGCGTCCGCAAAATCCACATACTCCCCAATGCGCTTAGAGTCGATATAGCGCAGGTCGATCAGCGTAATTTCCCGATAGACCCCCAGAAGGAGCGGCGCAAGACTGCTCATGTAGGAATCCCGGAACACGATGAGCCTTCTGTCCGTCAGCGACCCGGGACTTGAAATCACCTGCAGGGAAGATGCCCCGCCCACAAACACATCATACTTGTCAAGGCTGAGCGGATCTGCGAGCTTCTCCGGCTGGTACACCGGCTTTTGCACGGCGCCGTCCTGTCCCGGCATAACGGCTTTCCCGGCATCCGCGCCGCCAAGAAGGTTCTCCTCAAGGCTCCACACCTGCGCCGCGTCCGTCACCTCATTGGTCAGATACACGATGGTGTCCGGCTCCATGGGAAGCGCCGCCTGCCCATAGTACACCCCGTAGAAATCCGCGATCTGATGCGCGGTGTCGTCCGCCCTGCTCTCCTCCGAAAAAATCATGGCGCTGCCCGTTCCCATCGCCTCCGCAATGTGGTGCGCCACCGAAAGAATCCGCTCCTGCCGCCAGTGCGTGTCCGTCCGGTAATAATCGTCTATCGTCAGCCCCGACATGAGATCGATATAACAAAAATCCGACTCTGCGGCAAACTCCTGCGACAACAGCCGTACCATGCGCCCGTAGTCCATCGACGGATACCCATTTTTTTCTGCCAGAAAATAATTCTTGTCCGGAACGACTGCGTACCACACTGCCTGCTTGGGGAAATACTGCTGGCGCAGCGCCTTCATCTTGTCGGCAAGGCGCTTGATGGAAGCCTCATTTAACGGATACTCAAGCTTTGACGCGTGCCCGCCCGCCACGTAGATCGCATTGTTCTCCTTCTGCTGCAGCACATCATAGGTAAACAACGCCTTGATGCGCCGAAGCCCGTCGCGGAATGGAAAATGATCCAGCAGATACGTCTCCGTGTCCTCCATAAAGGATTTATCCAGCACATTCTCCCAGGTCAGGCTGGGTTTAGACGCCAGACGCCGCCGCTCCGCACCGGACACCGCCTCCTTGGGCGAAATCAGCAGAACCGCCATCACTCCCGCCAGGCAGAACACAAACACATAAACCACGAGATACGATCTCCACTTGCCATCCTCCACGGCACACACCCCCTGCATTCCACTTTTCTAAAAAGACACCAAAACACAAAACGAAACGTCAAAACCGAAAATACAAAAACGGATTAAAGGAACCGTCTATCAGATACGCCGTGCACAGCACCAGCAGACCCGCTGCCATGACAACGCGCAGCGCACAGACTGCCACGCTGCCAATTTTGCTGTTTTCGAGCCGGTCCCGCACCCGCGTCCAGACCCACATAGGAAACGGCGTAGAGCCAATCAGACCGACCCACAGCACCACCACCCTGTTTCGCAGCATATAGGCGTACACGGTATGATCTGTGCTTTGGGCATCCTGCGCGATGCGGCTTCCAAACCCTGCCAGCGCCTGGATGTCCGCCGCCGCACCGGACAGGCTGTCATTGTGAAAAACCAGAAAACTCACCAGTATCACAAGTACCACATAAGCGTGTCTTAGCACCTTAGACACCGCATACAGCACAAGTCCTCTTCCCGGGTCCTTCGCGTCCCTGGCGTCTTTCCTGCCGCCGGACAGCCGCGCGGCGCCCTTTTCGAGCACAAGCAGCACCGCAAACAGCAGCCCCCACGTGATAAAGTTCCACCCGGCGCCGTGCCACAGCCCCGTAAAGAGCCATACGACCAGAATATTCCACATCCACCGCGCTGTGCTGACCCGGTTTCCGCCCATGGGAATATAGACGTAATCCCGAAACCACGCGCCGAGTGTGATGTGCCACCGCCTCCAGAACTCGCTCACGCTCCTGGATATAAAAGGATAGCGGAAATTCTCGGGAAACGAGAATCCAAACATCCCACCCAGACCGATTGCCATGTCGGAGTAACCAGAAAAATCAAAATAGATCTGCAGGGACACCGCCGCCGCATACGCCCACGACAGCGCGACACTCCGCTGCCCGAGCGCGGCGACCTCTGCCACAAACTCACCGATAACATTGGCTATCAGCACCTTTTTGCCCAGCCCGACCGCAAAGCGCACCACTCCGCCGCCAAAGGTCCTGCGCAGATTCGAAAAGTCCGCGCCGCGGGTGAGCGTCCGCTCAATCTCGCTATAGCGGACGATCGGCCCTGCCACCAGCTGCGGAAACAGCGTCACATACGCCGCGTAGGTAATCAGATTTTTCTGCCGCTCCACCCTGCCCTTGTACACATCCACACAGTAGCTTGCAATCTGAAAGGTGTAGAATGAGATGCCGATCGGAAGCGCGATCGACCTGGTCTTCACCCGGAACACCGTGTCCATAAAAAAATTAAAATATTTGAAGTAAAACAGTGCCGCAAACGGCAAAAGAACAGACAGAATATAAAATATTCCGGCTGCCCTTTTGTCCCTGCACCGCTCCGCCAGCCACAAAAGCACATAGGTAACCACAATCTGCAACAGCATGAGGAGAACATTCACCGGTTCCCCCCACGCATAAAACAGCAGCGACGCCGCAAGCAGCACCAGATTCCTCCCTCTGTGCGGCATGGCAAAGTATAACAGTATGGTCACTGGCAGAAATAAATATAAAAATGTAATACTGGAAAAAAGCATGAGCGCCTCTCCTATTATAAAATGCAGACTAAATCGGATTTGCCTTCTCCGTCTTGTCAGAAACCTTCATATTGCGCGCTTCGGCCGCCGCAATCGCCTGCTCAAGCACCGCATTTGCGGTATCCTGCGCACTCATCACGAAAAAGATATCATTTCCGACAATCACCGCATACTGCTGTTCTGCCGAGACGCAGATCCACTTTGCAGGATTCACATTGTCCATCAGCTGTTTGCGGATGCTCTCCGCATCAGCGTCATCTGTCGTTCGGATGTACACAGCGCTGTAGGCTGTAGAGGATATCATGGACTCAGACAGATAGATCCCCTCAATGCCGTCCAGAACGGTCAGCCCTGTATGATAGGAAATCATGTCTTTGTCCTCCATCGAGAGCTCTGTCGTCTCGACATTCATAGGGAGCAGGTCCTGCGCCACTCCCTTGTACACCTCGTCGAAAAACGCAGACACCTCGTCCGCGCTGCCCAGATGCACCATCCCTGCCGTGTCCGCATTCTCCTGCGTCTGCACCTCATCCGACGTTCTGTCGCCGCTCTTTCCACAGCCTGTGAGCATTGACAGGGAAAGTGTCATGGCCACCACCGCAATTCCAATCTTGTTCCTCAAGGTCCTCTTTTTCATCATACATATCCTCCTTCTTTTCTGATAAACTTATTGTTTCCCTGATTTTTTGTAAGTATTCACTCTTCGACGCTTTGCAGCAGATACAGCGGTTCCTCCCCCGCATCGCTGCCGCTCAGCCAAAGGCGGTAGGTCTGTGCCGGTTCCAGCGCTGTGATGCCCTCCTCCGACGCCGCGGAACTAAAAATTTTCACCTCGCTGTCCGCCTCTATCTCTGCGTGATCCGACGCAGTCACCTTCGCGGTATACCAAACGCCGCTGTCCGTGCTGACATCCATATCCAGAATCTCGACCGTGACCAGAAAGCTGTTATAACGCTCAGCCGACCCTGGTGTATCGCCCTGCCCGGAAGCCGCTGTCGCCGTGATACTGCTGTCAGCAGATACCGCCTGTTCGGCGACACCCGCCTCCTGTGCAGCCTCCATGGGAAGCGCGCCGTCATACATATCCGCCGGAAGCGCACCATTGTCATTCGACGCGTCGTAATCGTCTGCACGCGCAGCTTCCGGCGCCTCCGCCTCCTGTGCGCTGCTGTCATATGCCTCCATGGGCGGCGCGGCGCTCTGCGATGCCATATCGCCTGCCAAACTGCCGCCAGAAATCTTTATACTCCTTGTCACGGCAGGGATTATCAACGCCGCGCACAGACAAGCAACCGCCACGCCTGCCCACACCCTAGATCGCTGCCAGAAAGCGCGGATGCTGCGGGGAGTGACAGCTTTGCTGTCCGGCTGACTGACCGGCTTTTCTTCCAGCCCCGCCTCGATGCGCGACCACAGAGCCGGCGCCCCGCGCTGTGCAAGCGCCCTGTATTCTTTTTCCAAATCCTTACTCATAACCGCATCTCCTCAACTTCTTGATCGCATTCTGATATCGCCAGGTTACCGTTCCAAGTGGAATGTCAAGAATATCTGCTATCTCCTGAAAAGTCAGCTCTCCCATAATTTTTAAGTTCACAACTTCCCGCTCATTTGCCTTGAGCGTATCGAGCGCCTGCTGCAGGCTCAGATCGGAGATGACCTCCTGCTCAACGCACGCGTTCGACGCGTGCTCTGCATCCGTGTCTGCAAAATCCTCGGTCAGAATCTCCCGTTTCGTCTTTCGGATGAGGTCGACTGCCATATTTCTCGCAATCGCCGCCATCCACGCCCGGTGTCCGTTCCCGCCACGGTATGTATCGGCAAGCCGCCATAATTTCATGAAAAACTCGCTGGTAACATCCTCTGCATCCTCGCGGTTTGACACAGTCTGAAGCACAATGGAATAAATGTATCCGATATACGCTTCATAAACTTCATGCAATGCACTTTTGTCGCCCGATTTCATGCGCTTCATGCACGCACCGAACTGTTTCTCCTCCACACTGACCCCCTCCCGGTAAAACGCAAAGACTGCTGATAATCTATATACGTTTTTTCCTCTGTATTTTTATGGCATGAGACTGCAATTTTATTTGATAAAAATTGGTTCCACAAACACATCGCAGTAGCGCTCCGCGCGCTCCCAGATCACAACGTCGGGCTTGTAGCGGTCCAGCATACTGTACTGAAAATCCCGCGCATCCTCCCAGTAAACTTCCCTGTAGTAGCCTTTGCAGATCTGTGACAGAAAGCCGCCAAAAGAATCCCCGACATACAGCAGCACCTGGTCGTGGTACTGTTTTTTGTCCGCTGAGTCCTGCTCAAACACATAGACCGTGTCAATGTTGTACTTATCCGTCAGTCCCGCCATCAGCACCAGATCCCCTGTATAGTCTGTCGCATCCGTCCGGAATTTGACAGAATCTATGTCCGCATGGGTGCCGTACACTGTCCTGAAAAACTCCTGCATGTTGACAAACGCGCCGATCTGGTTGCTGTGGGAGTCCGTGCTGTAATACAGCTGTGCCCGCTCCTTGTTCTCCATCAGCGCATCCTTGGGATAGACAAACACAAGATCCGTGTTCTCGTTCAGATAGTCCGCAAGCTGTTCTCCCCGCGAAACCTCGTTGACCCGCGCGATCGTGTCCGGCATATTCTCCGCATAGATAATCTCTTTATTGGGAATGCACATGGTGTAGAACTCGATCCCCTGCGCCGCGAGATGCTCCTGCGTCGCTGTCAGGTTTGCCGCGATCGCCGCCATCTCCTCCTCCGAAAAGTGATTGATTCCCATATAATCCCATATCGGATGGCCGTCATTCTCCGTCTTGTAAAAAAACATGTTGTTTTTCCCCTTGAGCGTCTGCGTCGACTCGATGTACGTGCCGCCGGTGAGCAGCGAAGTAAGCCCTGTGTTGAACGCGATCAGCTTCGTCCGGCCAAACAGCCCTTCGGTAAAGTTGTCAATTTTTCCCTGCAGACGCACAAACCCGGACTCCTTCGCCGCACTGGCCTGTCCCGCCTCCTCGTTTCCATCTGCAGGCTTTGTCTGTGACGCATCATTGATGATGGTTCCATTCTGCTCTAAGACTGCCTTCTCCGCCTCCGAAAGCTCAGTCTTGTGCTCACTGGGCAGCTGATTTCTTATCACTGTCACAAGCGGAATCACCAGCACAAAGAGTAGAAATGCAGCCGTTATCCATTTGTCCCTGTTCTTCATTTGATATCCAATCCCTTCATTTACCATATTCTCCAATTGCCTTTTATCCAGATCCCAATGCCTTTTATCAGAAATTGAAATAGATAAACGGGTTGTACGCATTGTTGCTGATAAACGACACACTGACAAACAGGCTCACGACAATTCCTGCGGCATATACAGCCTGCCAGACTCTGCTGTCCTTCAAACGCGCGTCAATGCGCGGCATGATCGGCGCGCAGCCGACGACTGCAAATACAAAGTATATCCAGTTCTGCGCAATGTATGCCCACACAGCCTTGTCAACAATTCCCTTCGCACCGATACCAAACATTGCCTTGATGTACAAAAAGGCA
The DNA here is from genome assembly GCA_947175845.1 of uncultured Lachnospiraceae bacterium. Lineage (GTDB taxonomy): Bacteria > Bacillota > Clostridia > Lachnospirales > Lachnospiraceae > COE1. The sequence goes on from CAMWOK010000025.1 coordinate 14,692, forward strand.
TTGCCCATCCCCGCCGAGCGGAAGATCACCCACCCGATAATCACCAGCACCATCGTGTAAATGTGCCCCCACCAGTAGTTCTTACTGCCAAGACCGGTCAGCTTCTCGAAAGTCAGTATCACAAAATACATCAGTCCCCACGCGATGAACGTCCAGTTTGCGCCGTGCCACATTCCGGTCAGCACCCACACGACAAAGAGGTTGAACACCAGCCGCGGCTTTGAAACCCTGCTGCCGCCCATCGGAAAGTACACATAGTCCCGAAACCAGGTCTGCATCGAGATGTGCCACCTGCGCCAGAACTCTGACACGGTTCTTGAGATATAGGGATAGTTGAAGTTCTCCTCAAAGTGAAAGCCAAACATCTGTCCAAGCCCGATCGCCATGTCGGAATACCCGGAGAAATCAAAAAAGATCTGGAGCGTGTAGGCGACTGCGCCAAGCCAGGCCATCCCCATGGACGCCTGGAACTCGCCGTTGATAATCAGTCCAAACGCGTTGTCCGCGACCACCGCCATATTGTTGGCCACCAGAACCTTCTTGCCAAGACCGATACAGAACCGGGTGACGCCCGCCGAGAAGTCCGCAAAATTCTCAACGCGGTGTTCTATCTGCTCCGCGATCGTCTCATACCGGACGATCGGCCCCGCGATCAGCTGCGGAAACAGCGCGATATAGAGTCCGACCTGCAGCGGATTGCGCTGTACCCTGCCGCGCCGCCGGTACACGTCAATCACGTACGACATCGCCTGAAATGTATAGAAGGATATGCCGATCGGAAGCGGTACAATCGGCACCGGAATATTGGTGTGCAGAAAACGGTTGATCTGCAGCACCGTAAACTCACTGTACTTAAACCACCCCAGCGTGCCGATATTGACCAGCACCAGCAGCACAAACAGAATGTTCACAGCCGCCTTCCTGTCGCGGAACGCGTCCACCGCAATGCCAAACAGCCAGTTGACCAGAATCGTTCCAATCATCAAAAACACATACGTCGGCTCGCCCCACGCGTAGAAAAAGAGGCTTGCCGCCAGCAGAAATATATTTTTTAAGGTCGTGGTCTTTCGCAGCAGCGCGTAGTACACCACCAGCACAACCGGAAAAAACACAAACAAAAAAACCTCACTTGGGAAAAGCATCTCACATTTCCTCCCGCATTATCATTTTCTCATCAATCTCGCCGTCAAACACGGTCGCCGCCGGCCCTGTCATGTACACCAGATTTTCCTGCCTGTCCCACTCGCACAGGATATCGCCGCCAGGCACCCTGACCGTAACTTTTGTGTCCGTCAGTCCGTTCAGCACACACGCCACAACCGTCGCACAGCATCCTGTCCCGCAGGCCAGCGTCTCCCCTGTGCCGCGCTCCCAGACGCGCATCTGCACGCAGCCGCGGTCAATCACCCGCACAAACTCCGTGTTGGTCCGCTCCGGAAAGCGCTCGTGCTTCTCAAAATACGGCCCGACACCCTGTATGTCAAACTCTCTGATGTCAAACTCTTTCATGTCAAACTCCGCCGTCTCCTCGAGGAACACGACCGCGTGTGGATTTCCCATCGACACGCAGGTCATCTTGTACGCCCTGCCATTCACCGAAATCTCCTCGCTGACAACCTGCTCATTTTCTGACACGACAGGTATCTGCGCCGCGCCAAGGACAGGCGCGCCCATATTGACCCTGACAGTCGAAACCTTTCCGTCCTCTCCGAGTGCAAGGTCGAGATATTTTACCTTTCCAAAGCTTTCTATCGCGATCGTGGTCTGGTCTGTCAGTCCGTAGTCATAGACGTACTTCGCCACACAGCGGATGCCGTTTCCGCACATCTGCGCCCTCGTTCCGTCCGCATTGTACATCTCCATCTCAAACGCAGCATTCTTTCCCGGGTTGATAAAGATCACACCGTCCCCGCCGATGCCAAAATGTCTGTCGCTGAGCCGTCTGACCAGCTTTGGCTTTTTGTCCGCGTCAATCTGCTCCGCAAACCCGTTTACATAGATATAATCATTGCCGCACCCGTGCATTTTCGTAAATTTCATATCCTTAGTCCTTTCCCGTATAAGACGTTTCTGACCAGCTCCAGTCAAACACCTCTTTATCGCCTTCCGTGTTGTCCTCGCTGATCTGAACGGATATCAGATGCAGATCCGCAAAGGCCCTGATCGCGTGCTTTTGCCCTCTCCTGATAGAGATTGTATCCCCGCGCGAAAGCTTCGTCAGACATCCGTCCACAACAAGCTCGCCCTGGCCGTTCACCACCGTGACAACCTCGTCCTTGTACCGGTGCATGTGATAGTCCTGCGCGCCTCCCGCATGGATCGTGACGTGCTTCGTGAGCGATTTTGTCCCGTCCGCGTACTGGCTGTAGTCGTAGACCTTGTACTCACCCCAGCGCCGCTCCTCGTACATGGGCCGCTTGTCAATGTTCTCCACATAGGGCTTGATATAAGAACTCTTGTGCTTGTCTGACACCAAAATCCCGTCCTGCCCCGCCGCTATGACAAGATTTTGCGTACCGAGCGCCACCACTGGTATGGAAAGCTCATTGACCACGTGGGTGTTGACGCACGCTTCACCCATTATGACATCCCCGATGCTCTCCTCCTTCATCTCCTCCGTCAGCGTATTCCACGTGCCGATATCCTTCCACGCACCGCTGTACAAAACGACCGCAAGATCCTCTGCTTTCTCGACAACCTCATAGTCAAAGCTGTTCTTTTTCAAGTCCGCATAGTGTGCCGTCACATCAGAGAAATCCCTGCTTTCCAGGTATTTGTCAGCGATCCCCATCAGATATTTTAACCGGAACGCAAACACGCCTGCATTCCAGAGCGCCCCCTGCTCAATCAGGGATCGCGCCGACGCCTCGTCCGGCTTTTCCTTAAACCCTGTGACCCTGCCGTTCTCCCCGGGTATCATATATCCATATTTCTCAGAGGGGTAGGACGGCGCGATCCCCATCAGTACGATGTCCGCCCCACCCTGCTGCACGCGCTCATCCATCTTCTTGAATGTCTCAAAGTATTCCACATCCACATAAGGGTCGACCGGGAGCACGATCACAGTCTCCTCCGGATCCATGTTCTTGCGCGATTCCAGATAGGACGCCGCAAGCACGATTGCCGGAAAGGTATTTCTGCGCTCCGGCTCCACCACGATATCCACATCATCCGGCAGCTGTCCCCTGATGGACTCAACCTGCGTGGCGGATGTCGCCACCACGATATCCGCGCGGATTCCCGCCTCGGCAATCTGGCGGTACACGCGCTGTACCATGGATTCCCGGCCGCCGCTGGCATCGCTTAACAGCTTCAAAAACTGCTTTGACCGGATCTCATTTGACAAAGGCCACAGACGTTTTCCAGAACCGCCCGACAACAAAACGATATTCATATCTCATTTTCCTCCTACTATTATCCAACCAGGAACCTTTACAACACTTCACATCATATTTTTCCAAACATGCTCCGGTTTTGTCATTCTAAAAGCATATTCCTGCCACGGCGCTCATACCATTATAAAAAGAACAAGAATGGAGTCTTCAAATGAGCTCTAACACTAAAATTGTCGTGCTTCGCTCAAAGGAATTAGTCTATGCACTTGTGCTTCTGGTTGTGAGTGTACTTA
>CAMWOK010000026.1 GCA_947175845.1 uncultured Lachnospiraceae bacterium
CTCCAAGAGACATCTGCCCCTCTATGACATCCGCGCCGACATTTTTGCTGTCGAGCTCCGCCGCGGTCAGCATCTCATAAAACTGCCCCTTCTCGTCGTGCGCCGGCTCGATTTTAATCTGGTAGGTGCTGTCCGCAAAGTTTGTCCTGCGCAGCAGCCGGTTGATGTCGTGCGTGTGGCGCTTTGCCGCGTTGATATCGCCGTGGATCGTGGCGATCACATTCTCGCGCAGGCTCTTGTAGATGAGACTGCACTGCCGCTCAAACTCCATCTCGTACTTTGGCTCATAATCGTTCTGGTAATCCTGCAGCAGCGTGTCGTATACAGTGTTGTCTCTCTCCATGCCGTTGAATCCAACGGACGGGTACTCCCTGTTAAAACGGTTTCTGGCGTTCTGCAAGGTCTCCGCCTCCTGCTGCTCCTTCTCCTCGAGCGTGTGGATCTGCGCGGTGAGCCGGTTGCGGATAACCTGGCCGGATTGGGTCTTTAACTGCTCTGTGACCTCCGCCTCGATCGCCGCGTCCGCCCTGTAGCCTGTACACTTTTCTTCCAGCTCGGTGCGGAGCCGGCTGACCTCGCCCTCCTTCTGGCTCCTGATGCGGGTGTACTCGTTCGTCCGTCTCTGATTTACATTCTGCGCTTCGCGTTTTTCCTTTCGCTTCTCCTCGAGACGCTCCTTGCGCTCCTGCAGTTCCCTGTACTCGCCCTCCTTCATCCTTGCAATGTCCTGGCGCAGGCACGTGATCTCGCCCGTGACTTTCTCAAGCCCCTTACCCGCACAGGAGAGGCGCTCAAAATGCGCGGTGTCATTGTTGAGATTCTCAAATTCTGAGGCAGCTTTCAGACTGTCGATCATCCGCCGGAGGGATGCGCACTCCGTCTGCTGGCTCTCTAGGTTCTTCTGGTACTCCGCAAGCTTTGCCTTTGACACTTTGGTTCCGATGCAGGCATATTTCTCGTAGTCGCTCCGGCGCAGATGCCGGAAAATAAAATTGCTGTAGGAATAGCAGTCCGGTGTGACGCCGTCGCGCACGCGCTCAAGCTCCTCGACGGTGTGGCATTTGCGAATCCGCCCCAGATACCGCCGCAGGCAGGCATCCACGTATGGAATGTCGGTATGCACCGCCTCGTAGAGCGAATTGTCATCCGCGGATGGATTCTGTTTTCCAATCGCATCCGTGTTGATCAGCTCGACATCCTCGTACTTTTTCATCTCCCGAAAAAGCTCGGCTGCGTCGTGCGCATACTTTGGCTCTGTCACGAGCGAGAGTTTGAGCCGCCCCATTCTGCCCTCGACGGCATCCTTCCACTCCGCGTCCTCCACATTGAACAGATCCGCAAATATATTGACCTTTACCGTGCGCCCGTACCGGTCTGTCAGCCTGCGCTCGAGGGCTGCGCGCGCATCCTTGAGCACTGCCTGATAGGGCTTTCTGTCATTCTGCAAATCGTCGACAAGGCGGCTCAGTTCCTTGATTTCCCGCTCGCACTCACGGCGCTTTTCGCTGTACTCCTCGAGCACCTCGTCGATGTTTTCCCGCGTGTCCTGTATGTTTTTTCGCAGGCTCCTGCACAGCTCATCGTCAACTGCACCCTTGCAGAAGGTCTCGATCCGGTTGAGCATGGGATTGCTGACATAGTCCGTGATGACGATGTCCTCCGCCCACCGCTGCAGTCCCCGCGTCGTCTTTCTCCACTGTTCGCTGTCCGCCGCGTACACTTCCTGCAGCTCCATAAGCTTATCGAGCTGGTGCTCCTTTGCGCCCAGACCGCTCGCACCCAGTTCCGTCGACACCTGGAAAAGTTCCTGTTCGATCGCTTCCATGTCCGCGTCGAGTTTTGTGCGGAACGCCTCAAGGCGCACCAGCTCCTGCGCAGCCTGCTCAATCCCGTCCTCGTCCGCTGCAATCTTGTCCCGCAGCTCGATCACCTCCGTGCACCGTATCATGGCGCGCGCGCGGATAATGTCCGCGCTGACTTCAAGCCTGCGTTTTCCCGCCTCCTGCACTTCTGTCAATAGCGCGATCCGGCTGCGCAGATCCTTGATTTTCTCCTGGATATCGCGGTACGCGCCGAGCTGTTCGCTGATTTGTCCTATGATGTCGCCCTCATTTTTTGGAAACATGTAGTCCTTGATAAACTGTCCGGTTCCGTCTGTCATCTTGAGGGCAATCGCGCTCTTCTCCATCACGGTAAACCGATTGCCGTCAATGTAGCCGAGAATGATATCATAGAGCGCACTGGTGTACGCCTCCTTGGACGTATAGATGCGGTTGATGTCCTTTCCTCTGTTCTCGGCACTGGCGGCGCGCTCCTCCACAAGCTTTCGGATCTGCTGGTTGGTGTACGGAAAGCCTTCCTCCGTGAGATATCCCGGCTCAGGAATGCGCCCGCAATGGCTGAAATACATCAGTTTCCGGATTTCTGTGTCATTTTTGCGCACCTCGAAGGCAAGTCCCGCACAGACAAACTGATGTGTCCCTGTATCCTCGATTTCGAGCGCGATCGTCGAGCAGAAATCGCTCCCGCCGCGGTTGGCGGTTCCGTCCTTCTGCTCCCCGCGCAGGTAGCTGAGCACGCTGCGCCTGTTTTTGGCGTCATCCGCCGCCTTGTTCAGAAAGCTCGACGAGACGCTCCCGTACAGTATGACCTGTATCGCGTCCATCACGGTCGATTTCCCTGAACCGCTCATGCCGCTGAACAGGTTGACATACTCGTGAAACGCCAGCATCTGATGCGTGATGCCTCCCCAGTTATTCAGACACATTCTTGTAAATAGTTTCTTCGCTTTCTTCACTTGTATACTCCTCTATCGAACCGTTCGCCTGTGCCTCCTCGGCGTACTCCTTCACAATCTCGTTGAGGTCCACGGACGAGCAGAAAATGTTTATCGTGCTGTAGATGTATATCGGCGAGTCGTCCTCGAGGCTGCCGATCGCTCCCGGAAGCTCTATCATCTGGTGTGTCTTAAAAAAAGTCAGCGCCTCCTGCCACTCCTGCACAGTCAGTTTTCTGGTGAGCAGGTTGGTGTTTCTGCCGATCTCCCTGATCTCCTCAAGGCTTGTCACCGTCGCATTCAGCCCCTCGCCCATGATTTTATCCCGGTAAATCACCTTGAGAATGAGCAGGATGCGGGTGCCCGTCAGCGTCATTTTGTCCGTCGGCATCCCCTCGCCCTTGATGCGGAAGATGTGCTCATGCGGGTCGTGCACCAGCTCGCAGTCGAGCACGGACAGATAGTCCGCGATAAATTCCCTGTGGTTGGCGCAGATGCGGTACCGCGGGTTATCCCGCTGCACCAGCGTGACCGGGTCGCACTTCACCTGCAGAATACAGGTCTGGCGGAACAGATCCTGTATCGTTTTCTTGATTCCCGCCGCCTCGCCGGGCGCAAGCTCCTCGATGTACTTCATTCCATATATCCTCCGTAATTGCGCATTTTATGCATCCCCCATATCGATCTGAAGCTCGGAGAACGTAAAACCTTCCTTGTTTCTAAGCTCCCCTCCGAGCGCGACGCCGCCCTGCTTCTGCTGACCCCGAACTGCCTCCTGCCACAGAAACATCATCTTCTCCAAGTCCTCCACCGACTGAACTGTCTCCCCGGTGGTCCGAAACACGCCGTCTCTCATATTTTTGTCACAGAACGCTCTCAGCTGCTTTTTCGTGTAGAGCGGTTTTGGCACAAAATCCGTGATTGCCGTCTCCGGCGCCGTCTCCTGTGGCTGCACCGGCAGCGGTTCAAAAAGGTTCTCGGAACTGTCGCGTCGCCTGTACATGCTGTTGTCATCGCACATCTTAAACGGCGCTGTCAGGCAGACTTTCTCCCGCACCCTGTCGAGCAGGGCGTCCACGTCACTGCACTTGTCCAGCATCCGAATCAGACGAACCGTGCTGTCCTCCCTGACAGATCCCTCCTGAAAAATATAGTGGATTCTGGCGAGCGCCCTCTTTGCAAAGACCGCTTTCTGCTCCACCAGCTTGTTGTACTTGCGCTCAATCATATCCATCTCGCGCTCAATCTGATAGACGAGCCCCACAGCCTCCTCACTGTACTGCACTGCCCGCTCCGCGCGCAGATGCGCTGCGGTGCCCTTCTCGCACTGATACAGCGCCTTTTCCAGCTTTGGCTTCTGCTGGTCATTCTGGTTCAGTATCCGGCTGATGAGCTCCTTGACAGACTCCTTGTAGCGGTAAAAGCTGTCCGTGGTTGTGAGGATGGCGTACTTTTCGCTGTCGCTGTTGTTGATTTCGTTCACCAGCACCTGCTGTATCTCGATAAAATTTTTGCTCCTGGAAAGCTCGTCAAAATAGGTCCGCATCCCGTTTTGCATGTTAGAGAGCAGCATCTCCAAGTTTTTGGATGTGTGGAGCGCGCTCTTTAAGATTTCGTTGTTTTTCTCCTCATCCGACTGGTAGGTGAACAGCGCGCTGTAGATCGAGAGAATGCTCTCGCGCTCCCTGCTGTCATCCTCGCTCAGCAGCCTCCTGAACAGCTCCACATAGAGCTGGCTGTACTCCGGAAAGGATATCATGTAGGTGTTCAGCCGCTCGTCGTAATCGCTCCGAATCCAGCCCCAGCCAATCAGGGTATTGAGGATCGCGGAGGGCGTTCCCCGCGTCTCAAAGGTCCTGTTTTCCGGCGCATCCTGCATCTCCTCGGCATCCTCCATCCACTCAATCGCAAGCCTGCCGATCGTCTCCCCGACAATCGCCTGCCCTTCCTCTATGGTCAGTCCGAGCGCCGCGTACACCGCGTTGCCCTCATCGTACAGCGCGACCAGAAACATCATGTATGCCTCCATGTTTCTGGTGCGGAATAATTTGTAGAAATCTTTTGGTATTCTCTTGTTTAACAGCATTCTGAAACCTTCTATAATCTATTCTTTTGACAGTTCCCCGCCCCGCGTCCTGAGATGCCCAACCATACTTTTGACGGACAGCAGTGCACATCCGACAGCATAACACAGAATGGCTTTCCAGTCAAACGATGTGCCTGACAGTGTGCGCAGCAGGCGGTTCTCCCCCACTTCGAGCAGCTCCACCAGATGAAAGTACTGCGAACTCTCCAAGGCAGTGGCAAAGAGAAAAATGTTTTGCAGCGTTTCACTCTGTCATATATTTCCCGCCCGGATGCCACACGATGGTCATAGGCTGCAGTCCATATGCGTCCAGCTGATACCCTGCCGGCGTCAGAGCTATCGTAAACTGCGCCGCTCCGCCCCTGACGCAGCGCTTGTACGGCTGGGCGCTGATAAAGTTTCCGACAGAGTAATAGACCAGCATCCGGTGACCGTCCTCACCGGTGCGCAGCTCATAGGGCTGCAGGGTGTGCGGGTGCGTGCCAACCACCACATCCACGCCGCTCTCCAGAAACACCTGCGTCCACGTTTTCTGAAATTCGTCCGGATCTGTTGCGTACTCTGTCCCCCAGTGGGCAAACACCAGGATAAAGTCCGCCTCAGACCTTGCCTTTGCAAGGTCTCCGCGTATCTTTTCCGCGTCGTCCAGCAGGTGCACCAACCCGCGATTTTCGTCCGGAATGCGGATTCCGTTCGTCCCGTAAGTATAGTTGAACAGCGCAAAACAGACTCCGTTTCTGCGTATCAGCGCATACGGCTTCTCGGCGCCCTCCCCGTCTGCCTGGATGCCGAGGCAGACCACCTGGTGCGCGTCAAAAAAATGTTTTGTGAAGCGGGCGCCGTCCACGCCCCTGTCAAGCGCGTGGTTGGTCGCGCATGTGACCACGTCAAATCCCGCGTCCACGATCGCCTGCCCGACTTGGGCGGGCGTGCCAAACCGCGGATAATCGCCATACATTGCGGGATTGTCGGTCAGCGGCGTCTCCTGGTTGATGACGGCGACATCGCTGTCCAAAATCATCTGTTGCACATTTTCAAACAAAAATCCAAAGTCCGGTTCATTTTGCAGTCCATACCGGTAGATCGGCTCATGCACAAGGACATCCCCAAAAACACAAAACGAAATCTCGGTGTCCTCCTTCTTAAAGCCCCACGAATCCCACACCCAGCTTGTCATCTCGTCCTCTGTGCCGCGCAGCCAGAGGCGGGCATCGGGCGCTTCCTTGTTGTTGGAAGTCATGTCTGCGACATCCTGTCCGATGTATGACGACATCCATTTCGGGCTGATTTTGTCCGGGCTGTACGCGTACACAAAAAGGTGCTGGGACCATGTGTCCTCATCCTTCTCGACCCAGAATGGCCTGTGCGCGCCGTAGCGTCCCTTTTTCCAGCACAGCAGCACCAGTTCCTCCACGCCGTCATTGTCGACATCCCACGAGAGCGCCTTCTGAACCTTCACTCCCTCGGGGGACGTCCATATGACACAAGTGTCATATTTGACGCTTACGGTCTTACGATTCAGCGCAACCGTGTACATCCCTGTCCGGTCTGAAAACGTGCTGCTCTCCCACCGGACCCACGTCGGGATTCCACTTTGCAGGCGCGCGCACAACACGAAAACGACGGCGCTGGCTGCTGCCAGCGCCATGATGATCGCCCTCTTCCCGTCAAAAAATCTGCACCTGCCCTGCCTACTCCCACTCATACTGATACCGGTAGCTCTCTGTCCAGTCCGGGCGCTGAATTGGTTTGTCGTAATTGTAACTGCCGTTCTCATCCGACTGGATTCCCATCATCTGACGCCACTTGGAATCGGTCAGCCTGTCGTCCGCCGGCCAGGAAAACTGGTAGAAGGAATAGACGCTCCCGCGCGCGGCCTTTATCGTTCCATCGACCTTCACCACCACATAGATCTCAGACGGGTTGCCGGTCGCCACCTCGAGGACGGTCGCACTGCCCGGGTTTTCCGGGTTGGTCGCGATGTCCGCCACAATCGCCGCCGGGTACTCCGGCGTGTCAAAGTACTCCTCGCCGATGACATCTTTCGCGGCCTCGTACCAGAAGTGCTCAATGCTGCCGCCGTAGCAGCGGATAAACTCGTACTCCTCGTCCGTGAGCACCTCGTCTTGAAGCTCTTTTTTGGAGATGGTCAGAAGCTGCTGCGCCATCTGGGAAAGCCGCATGAGATTCTCCTCGTCCGCCGCGGAGAGCATCCCGTATTGTTTCAGCCCCTCCGCCGTCTGGGCAGAGAGGGCAGCAAAGCGCTGGTACACAAGCGGCTCCGGCTCCACATAGCCCCTGTCGTCGGGTTCCTCCTCAAGCCCGCCGCCCATCTCCGCAATGACCTGCTTTGCATAGAGAATCGTGTCATGCTTGAGCTCCGCGTAGCTTCCGGCAAAGCACTCGAGATTTTTCTTTGTCCACTCCTCATTCTGCATAAACTGTGGATAGCCCTCGCCTTTCACCTCGAGCAGCGGGCGCAGGGTGTTGAGCCAGCCCGCGTAGAGGCTTGCGGACCACAGGGCCGGGTTCTCCTTGGCAAGTCCATCCCGGAGCGCTGTCATATTTTCCGTGTATCCTTTATAGTCTGCCGCGCCGGAAGCTTCCAGTATGCGAAGCGCCATATCGCTTCCAAGGGCTGCCGGCACATCCAGCGTGTCTGGGAGCATGCGCTTCTCCCCCGCGCTGTTTTCTTTTACATTCTGGTAAATCAGCTGCTGCATCACCGCCGCATCGATCGTAAAGCGCTGTCCCATAAACCGAAATCCGCGAATCACATTGTCCTCGCCGTCAAATATCGGAATCGAGTTAATCCGGGGCGCCGGAAGCTTCCCGGTCTGGTCGTGAAACTGCAAAAAGCCCTCCGCATTGCCCGCGAGCGCGCTGACTGCAAACGCGTCGCCGTAGGCACTGCGCATGACCGGCGCGTACTCGCACACGCCAAGGTCATCACTCGCCCCCGCAAAAAAGGCAGTCACCGCATAGACAGACTCCCACAGGCGGTACGCCTCCTCGTCGTCTGCGAGCGCCTTTGTGATCAGAAGCGCGCTCCTGTCCATATCTTCATTCGCCTGCGTGAAATGAATCCTGCCATACCACATCATGGCTTTGAAGTAGCGTTCTAGCTGCGCGTCACCCTCGTAATAGCCGCGCGGGATGTACTGCGAATAGTCCTCGAACTCCCCTGAAACCTGCGACACCGTGATCCCCTCCGCCCGGTTGATGCAGTCGAGCTCATACGCCGTCATCTCCGCCACATCCGCGTGCACCGCCGTGCTGTCATCAAGAAGCTTTGCGCCGATTGTAAAAAACGCCACATTCCGCTTTGCCGCGCTCTCCCACTCGCTGCCCACAAGCTGCTCATACTGCGCCGTGCTGTCCTCGAGCATCCTCCTGCTCAGCGCGGTCACGCTGTCGGACAGCGTGTTCTTCTCGATATTTTTTAACAGGTAGGCAAAGTACAGATGATAGGTGTGCATCAGCGAGTCGACTGTCACAAAGTTCGGTATCATTTCATAGCGGTTGTACTCATAGATTTCAAAAAATTCTCTCCCCGCGTCGCCGCACACGACAAAACCGTTTTTTGCGAGCTTCTGCGCAATCTCGCCGCCCTGATTCAGCGCATGCATCTGCCACAGGTTTTCGACATTGCCAAGGTCTGCGTCCACCGTGTAGGGCGCAACGCTGGGCACAACGTCAGCCGCGTCGCCTGTCACAGTCTGTATCAGCATGGGGCGCTGGCCTGCGTACAGCGCATTTGCCTGCTGGGTCGTCTCCGCAGTCTCGTCGGGCTGTCTCGTCGATGTTGCACTCTCTTTCCGATCGCTCCTGTCCGGTTTTGTCTCCCGCACCGACGAGTCCTGCACCGCGCATCCGCCCAGCACGCTTAGCGCGAGGGCGAGCGCCGCCACCCGCCCAAACTGTGTTTTCAGTCTTCTCATTCTCTCGTTTTTCATCAATCGCTCTACCTCCTGTTTTCGGTTTATACTTGTGCACTGTCAGACCACAGCCATTCCCCTCCCAGACAGGCGGCTGCACTGGCGGCCCCGTCAGGGCTTTCCCTTCTGGCGGGGGTTTTTTGGTTTCGCAGGAATATCCCCGGCGCCAGGGACGCCGAACGCGCCGCAGCGCGGGCACCACAAAAGTCCCGCATCCGGATTCCAGAGAAATTTTTTCCTGCATTCGGGACATTTCCTGTACATTGGAATCATGGTCATAAATGTCACCACCTTATCATCCCATTTCCTGTTGATATCTCCCTAGCATCTGCGTTAAAGTCTCTTTCATCTCTTCCCGCAGGCGCTTTGGCCCGAGAACCTCGACGTTGCTCTTCTGGCTCAGAAGCCACATCAGAATCCCTTTTCCGTACACCTGGGCCTCTATGATGCACGCGTGCGCCGACTGCTCGACAATGCGGGCCGTCGGCAGGCGGTCAAGGATCGGCTCCGGATTGTCCCCATCGTACTTGAGCCGGATGTTCATCAGGCTGCCGGCGTACATAAACTGAATCCGCTTGCGGAACTCCCCCTCCTCGAAACGGTCCGCATAGGAGACCGGAAACTTCTCGCCAAGCTGCGCGTAGCTCTTTATCCGGTCGATGCGGAAAATTGTGGGATAGCTGTACTTGTGGACATATTTTCCATCCCTGCCCCGCTCTACGATAAATGCATTGAGATAAAAATAGTACTCGGAGAACAGGATCGCGCGCGGCTCCACCACCCTTTTTATGGATTCCTCCGGCGCCCCTGCGCGGGCGTACCGCATGGTGACAAGCTGATGTTCGTGTATGCTGATGCCGAGATCCCACAGTTTGTCCTGAAGATACTCCCTGTGATTTGGTTCGACATAGTGAAACTTCTCATTGGCGATCAGATCGCTGACAAGCTCTCTGTCTTTTGACGGGGCACATCCCTCCACAAGCTTGTCTAAGATCGCCGTAAGCTCGTGCATGGTGAACGCCCGGCTCTCGAGCAGGATCTTTGACACCGCCAGAATCTCGCTGTTGGTCATCATGGAGGGCGTCCCGCCGATCAGGACAAACCCTCCCCGCTCCCTGTCATACACGATCTCCCGCGTGTCAATGACATCGTTTTCCCTCCTGTCGCACAGAAATGCGCGGATATCGTCAATGTCCCGCTGAATCGATCGCGCGTCCACGCCAAAACGCTGCGCCTCCTGTCTTTTGCGGAGCACTTTCCCCTCGCACAGACGGGCGTACATGTCCAGTGTCCTTGCGTTTTTTCTCTTTGCATCCACAGTCTACACACCCCCCAGCAATTCCAGATATGCCTGTATGATATACCTGTCAATAAAACATGGCTCCTCGCCGCTCGAGAGCGCGTCTGCACACCCGCCCAGGCATTTTGGCAGAAAGACACAGCCCATGCACGCTTCCCGCTCCGGGGCAGCCTCCCTGGGAAGCCTGGACAGATCCAGATCCTCCCGGACATTGCCCAGGGATCTGTCCGCGTGCCCCAGCATGTGCTCACAGCAAAACACATTCCCCTGCGCGTCTATCGAAAACGCATTCTGCTGATAATAATAGCACGCCACTGTCCGCGGCAGCTTGTACAGGTATTCGTTCACGCGGACTTTTCCCTCGCCGACAGCAATCATTTTTTTCACAAAATCAATCTTTTCCCGCTCCGAAAACGGCTCGGATGTCCCGGTCAGAAATGCCGGATAACAGCTCACTCGCTCGTCCTTTTGGAACAACTGTGCGATATCCGCGACGGCGTCCAGGATACTCTGTGCGTTCGCCCGGTCCGTGTTCATGCGGAACTGGACGAGAATGCCGGCTTTTGACAGCCTGGCTGTCTGCCGCAGCGTCCGGTAGTAGACTGTATCGTCCTGGTCGATGTACGCCTTTCTTCTGGCGTGCTCCTCAAAGCAGCCGTCCAACGTGATCTGGACACTGCGGACATTCCATGCCGTCCGCATTCTGGCAATCACCGCATCGTCTATCTTGCTGCCGTTGGAGATGAGAAACGCGCAAAACTCAATCTGCTCTGCCCGCAGGCAATCCGAGAGCACATCCATCCACTCCTGGTTCATCAGCGGCTCCCCGCCAAACCAGGTCAGGTCAACTCCCCTGCTGCAGTCGAGGGTTTTTATCGCGCGGACAATCCGGGCCGCATCCTTTGTCCGCATCCTGCCGCTGCGCACGCCCGCCTCATAACAGTAAAAACACCCCGCGTTGCACTCCATCGTCGGCGTGACCGTGATGTTTGGGCGCACCTGCAGATGCTCTGCCGCAAGCCGGATGTACTGACCGTATGTGCCAAGTTCCTCTGTGCCTTCCTCCACAAGGATTCCCTGCCGGAAAAACTGCAGCCCTGTCCCTTCGTCCGCAGAGTCCCGGCACAGGTACTGTTCATACTCCTGCGCTGTCAGCCTTGTGAGGGAATTGTAGAGCGTGTTGTAAATGAGAACACCGCCCGGGGACGCACAGACATAATTAAACCGGGATTTTTTGTATATGTCCGGCCGCTGCGCCGTCTTTTCCGATTGCGCGGACATCTGCCGGCACATCTGCTGTATCTCCTCATTCGCCGAAATAAGAATATCCATCTCAAATCCCCATTCCCAAATCTCTGATCGAAAGCCCGATTGTACTGTCCTGACTGTATCATCAGTCCCCCGCGGATATATTATCCCCGTGTCTCCTTCTTGAGACACTCGCACAGGCACATCTGGTACATATAGCCGATCTGCTTTTGCCCAAGGGCGGCGCTCCTCTTCTCTTTGAGCTCCACAATTTCCGTCAGCTCCCTCACAGACTCCTCCATGCGCGCCTCAACTTCCTTCTGGCGCGCCTTGATTTCACCAGAAACCACCTCCGACTGCGCCTGAACTGTCTTTTCTATCTCTGTCCGCAGCTGGCTGAGCGCCTGCTTCTGTACCCGGTCGACAAAGGCATCAAAATTGGCTTTGCGCTTCTTATCATTCTTTTCCGCAAGAATGGTACTCAGTTCCCTGTCCGTCTGCACGAGCCTCGTGTTGACCACCTTTGACACACAGCCGACAAGCTGCCTGTTGAGGCTTTTGTTCTTCTCCCGAATCACCTTTGTGCTGATATTGAGCTGCTCTCCAAAAAATGACTGATGGTTTAATTTGTCTATCTCTGCCAAAAAAGCGTCCATGGACGTATTGATGTAACTCATGAGCTCCCGTTCGAGCCGCTGCGATGATTCCCTGCTTTTCTCCTTCATCATGGCCAGCTCATTTGCGACTTTTCTGGCGTGCAGCTCCGACCCGGAAGGCTCCGGCGCGTTTCCGACACAGCAGCTGTCACTGCATAAAACAGTATTTTTGAAATCCCTGATAGTTTCCTTGAAAAAATCCGCAACAGGATTGTCAGCGATACAACATCCGCCCATACGATTCACATTTCCTTTCCATCAAAAAACTTTCTAATGTTTGCCATCAGTCTCATCTCATCATAGTACCCTCTGCCAAACGGTCCGTATACCGTCTCGTTGTCCCGCACGGATTTCGTCACGACGGTCCGTGCCTTGACGACCACATGATTCCCGAGGACCACACCGTTTGCAATCCCACACTGACCGTAGACAAGCACGCTGTCTTTTAACACTGCGCGCCCGGCTATCCCGGTCTGCGAAACAATCTTGCAGTTTTTGCCGGTTTTTACGTCGTGGCCGACATCCACACCGTTCCCGATCAGATTGTTCTCACCGATGACCGTGTCCGACAGGGTTCCCCGCTGCACGACGGTGTGGCTTCCGATGCGCGCATTTTGCCGGAGCACAGCCCTGCCGCAGCCCGGAAACTGCCGCAGAGCATTGTCCGCATCATGATAGTGAAAAAAGCTGGGCGCTCCGATGTGGCTGCCTGCGCCCACTTGTACCGCATCCTCGAGAATCGTCCCGGAGCCGATGACCGCGTGCGCCGCAACCACACAGCGCTCTCCTATGACCACGCGGTCGCCGACCATCGCGCCCGGCTCAATCACGGCCGTGCTGCTGATGCGGCAGTCTTTGCCTGCATAGTATCCCCCGCCGCACAAACGATAGTCCACAGGAGCCGCATTGTCCTCGATCACCCGATGTCTCATCAGCAGCTCACAGATCTTTACCGTCGCCAAATCCATATTTTCGTGTGTCATCAACAGGGTCTTATCCGTCACAAGCACCGTCGGCGGCACGAGCACCACCTGCGCCCTGGTCCTTAAGATGTCCCTTCTTGAGGACGCCGCCGCGATGTCCGCCCCTCCCGCCTCGTCCGGAAACGCAACGCCAAAGACGTCGAAATCCTCCCCTGCCATATCATATCCAAGTTCCCTTGTAATGTCCGATACACGCATATCTGTCACCCTAATTTTGACAGTATCTGGTCGAGCCGTCTCTGCGTGCTCTTGTCCACGCTGATCAGGGCAGTGGTGAGCTGTTTTTGCACCTTCTTGATTTCCTCGCTGTTTTTCCTGGTCTGTTTCACTTTTCGCTCCACATCCCTGAGATCCGAGCGGGAGTCCGACGTCCACTCCCGTATGATTTTTTCGCGCTCCCCCGCAGCCCTCGAGACGGTGTGCAGAATGTCCTCATACATGTTTCTGATATCTCCGAGCATCAGATCGGCGTACTGGTTTACCAGTTCCGTGACAATCCTCTTGTTTACCGTCTGTATGTTTGTGACTTCCATAATCGCCTCCAGATCTGACGGCAAAGGCATCCCCACCTGCGCATCTTTGAGTTTGGCAATGCTGCCCGGCACAGGGATTCCCTGCTCTTCGCAGTTCTCAACTGCCGTCTGAAGCTTCATCAGCAGAATGTTGATCTCATTTTTCTGTGCGTTTCGAAGCGACTGATACGTGCGGCACAGATTGTAGTGGTAGGACGCCGCATATAAAATATTGTTCCGCGCCATCTCCTTATTCGGGAAAAAGGCTTTGCCTGTAAAGGTGTCCACCATATAGTCATACCGCTTCTGCCAGTCGATCACCACATCGTTGAGCCGATCCCAGTTTGTCGCGATGACAAACACTTTGTTTCGTTTTTCTCCCGCGAACGAAACGACGGACTCCACCGTCCTGACCTCCTCCCCGTGGAGGTCCTCCGCCTTCACGCACACCAGCACCGCATTCGCCTTGTGGATATAGTCGATCGATATCTGGGAGCGGAAGGCGACCGGGTCAAAAAGTCCCGGCGTGTCCACAAACACAACCTGCTTGGGAAAGTCCTTCGGCAGCGAGGAGATGCCGACCTCTATCTCGCGGACAAAGAAATGGACAGGGCTCTGTGAGGAGGACCACTTCTTTAACTCCTCCTCTATCTGGTGGTTTTCAAGCTCGATCTTCTCTTCCTTGTGGCCGACCCACTCCTCCCTGTGCGCATCTGCTTTGAGTTCCCTGTACAGCTGCAAGAATCGTTCCGCGCCGGACTGGACAGAGTTCCAGAGCTTTTTCCACTCGCTTTTTGCGTAAAACTTTACTTTCACATAATCCTGCTCACTGCTTCGAAACTTTGTGAGAACTGCCGTCTCCGGATTGGGGTCTGTCGCGGCGTAATTCCTGCCGAGCAGCGCGTTGATCAGCGTGGATTTCCCCGCCTTGACCGCCCCGACAAACGCAATCTCAAAATCGGGATTGCGGCAGATTTTCAAAAAACGCCCCACCTTCTCTGTGAGTTCCGCGGACTGGATCCCCATATCTTTCACCTTTATCAGACTCTGGATTCTCTCCACCCTGCGGGCGTACACATCCACAGTATCATTCCACAAAATATCCGTGTGGGGATTTACCTTGAGGTTTGCAATAACCCGCATGAGCTTGAGCTCCTCCTCGGACGCAGCCGCCCTGTCTGAATCGTGCAATAAAGCCCCGCACTCCCCACAGAAATATCTCTTTGTGTCATTCTGGCATCCACACACGCTGCATGTTACCGGCTCCATATTTTTCCTCCCTAATCACCAATTCATAAGACCAACCACGTCCCTGATGTGGACCGTGTACGCGAGCAGATCAAACGCGTCCCGCACGACGCGATCCCTGTCCATTTTATAAGAACAGCCCTCATAGTTGATTCCGTACTTGTCTATCCTAAGTTCCTTATCTCTCACCAGTTTCTTCATCACGGTCTGCAGGGCGGCGTCCAGCGGATACGTCCTGTCAATATGTTCCTCCAGCACGCTCTGCAGTGCCAGATTGCGGCTGTCGTCCGCGCTCTCGAGCACGTCAAATTCGAGCTTTGCAGTTGTTCCCAGATTCTTTTCATCCTTCAGAGCCTCCAGATAGGACTTCATCTCCTCCCTGATCGCGCCCGCGCGGAGCACAAACACTTCACTGCCCTCGATAAACACCGGCTCATACTCCTGGTTGATCTTCTCATATGTGTAGAGCGCATTCTGCCCAATCACCAGCAAAAACTTCATGCGCGTTTTTCCCTCCCCTTTTTACGATAGTTCTTATTTAATCCTTCTTCAAATCCTTATAGAGCGAAACCCTGTCATACGCCATATCGTCGCTAAGCCCTGGCTCGATGGTCTTCTCGATATCCATCAGGATATCTGTCGCCGCATCGATCGTGGCGTGGTCTGTGACCGAGCCTGTGACATAGTTGACTACCGTTCCAAAGGCATCCCTGTCAGTGCTTGCCAGTTTTCCGATTTCATCCATTCTCTCAAGGCTGAAAAAATCCTGGTTCCCTCCTGCCAGCGAATAGAAATCCTCGAGCGGAAATTCCGGGAACTGCTCCATAGTGACCGCCGTGGAGACCTCGACGCCTTTTAGAATCTTTTTCTCGGGCGCCATATCCTTATTTTTCTCCGGATCGTATCCCCAGTCATCCTTCTCGAGTTCGTGCACCCACGCTTCGTAGGACGCATACTTGTCGCAGGTCATGCCCGCTTCCTCAGCCTGCAGCGCCCTGTCTCCGATCTCTTCCACATCCCGGCCCGGCTGGATGTGCCCCAGCGCTTTCGCGATCGACGCGATCGCGTTGCCGATCACTTTGAGTCCCTGCACCGCGAGTCCCACGACCGCCAGCGCCTCCGACACGGTCACTGCCGCCGCCGCAATTGCCCCGATTGCTCCCAGAATCAAACTCATACTTTTTACCTCCTGATCCTTTCTTTTATTGATTTTATTTCTTTTTTTCAATGTAAGCAAACAATCTGCATTGATCGCGCCCCAAATCCTGATAGATCACGTTTTCTTTCCCCAGTAACCCAGACAAAAAATCTACCGCGCGCAGAATCCTGTCATCCTCTGGTGCATTGCCGGTCTTTCGTTCCCTTGTGGTATAAAATTTCTCGATCACCTTTCTTTTGGCGTCACCTGCAGTCATTTCCTGCTTTTTTGGTTCTTTCCCGTCCAGAGGACATACCAAATTTTCTGAGATACTATGAATGACAGCCTTCAAGTCATCCAGCTTTTCCTGTTCCAGTTTTCTGGTAGCGATCTGGTTTGTCACTGTCACATATAAATCATAATTCTTTTCAACTTCACGATCCATATATAAGTTTTCATAGATCCTGCCATACATCGTACAATTGCCTTCAAACTGCTCCTTTATGACTTCTTCGCCGATCTCATCCTCGTTCGTGTCCGTCTCTCTCTCCACACACACATGGACCGGTTTGTCCGTCTCCTCCGAAAACACAATCACATGCCCCGGCGGAAGCGCCGACAGAAATTCTTTCTGTTTCTCATCCATCAGCATGGTGTCGCCGACCGCCTCCTTGTCATCCCTGGCAAGGATCTTATGTATGATCTTTGTGTTTGTGTTCTTGAGGACCTCCGGCGCGAGCTTGTTGGGTATCTGGTCGACGATGATAAGCCCCTCCCCGTACTTGCGGACCTCCGCAAGCAGGTCCGTAAAGGTCTCCACCGCCGCTTTCTTCGAGCCGCTGTCCCCGTACTCCGGCTTTGCCAGCAGGCGGTGCGCCTCCTCTATCAGCGTGAGATGCCGGTAGGCGGCGTCCCGTTTATGTTCCGCACGGATCACTGCGGAAAGCCTCGACAGGATAAAGCCCATGAACAGCGCCTTATCCTCCGGCGACTTCAGCTCCTCCATCTCGAGAATCACCCGGTTGTGAGCGATAAACTGAAAGTTGGTCGAGTACGGACAGTTGAGCATCCGCCCTTTCCCCCCGACGGTGAGATTTGACAGGCGGCTGACCAGAGATCCCTCATAGTCCGCCTGCATCTGCTGGCTAAATCCCTTTTGTTTTACGATTTTTTTCATCTGTGTCAACAGCTCCGACATTGTCGGGAAGCTCTTGTCCAGGCTGTCCGTGAACGGGTGCTTGTATTTTTTGTTTTCATTTGTGTCCAGATCCCACCCCTTGTCCTCGTAGCATTGGACAATGGCCTCCTCTAGTATCTGAGGCATGGATGCCTCCATGGGAAACGCGGAGGTGAACGTGGCTTTTAGCATGTCGATGTGCGCGGAAATCACCTCGCCCGGCACCAACTCGAACGGATTGAGCCGAAACGGCGCAACGCTCTCATTGCCGAGCGTAAACACA